>JAFGSH010000214.1 GCA_016934695.1 Deltaproteobacteria bacterium | reverse complement strand
TCAGGATAGCCAGCGAAGAGATGAAACATAAGGAAAAGGTTGAATATCTGTACAGCAACACCGCCTTCCCGCAGACGGCGGGCGGCTGATGGCAGCAAGGGTGCACAACCCTACAGAGAAAAGGAGGGCATATGTTTCGTAACAGGATCATGATCTATGCGGTATGTCTCATGCTATCCCTTCCGGCGCTCTTCCTGCTCTCCGCCGGAGCCCGGGCGCACAGCCCGAACGATATCTCGCTGCGGTATGATCAGGGTTCCCGGACGCTGAGCGTCACCATCTCCCACGCCGTCTCGGACCCCCGGAAGCACTACGTCAAGAAAATTACCATCACCAAGAACGGAGAACCCGTTGCAACACATGACTACACCAGCCAGCCCGAGCCCTCGCCCTTCACATATACATACCCCCTAGAGGCGAAGGCGGGGGATACGCTGAAGGTCACGGCCGACTGTAATTATTTCGGGTCCAAAACGGGAGAGATCATCCTCGGCAAGTAGCCGGGATCCCGGGCTGACAACGGAAAGGGATGTACCATGGTTATCACCCACGCAGGTTGCATGCTCGCAGGGGCCCTCTCGCTGGCCGCCGGTGTCACCGTCGCGATGACGATGAGAGGGAAACGGTGGTGGCTTCGCCTTCACCGGCGGTTCGGCTCTGTGGGGGTTCTCTGCATTCTCCTCGGATCTGCGGCGGCGATCCTTATGGTGTCCCGGCAGACGGGCCAGCACTTCGCCGTGCCGCACGCCTGGCTGGGTCTTGCCGCGGTCCTCTCCGCCGTGTGTACGTACCTGATCGGGACGGCGCAGGTAAAGAAAAGGGCGGCGGGGATGCGGCCGTTGCACCGGTGGGCGGGCCGGGTGACGCTGGCGTTGCTGGTGCTCAATGTGCTGTCGGGGCTGTCTCTGGTCGGGATCCTCTAGATCGAATCCGTCAGATGCTTCGTGCGGGACGGGCGATTCCGGCGCCGGGGCCAAAAGGAACTGATATCGCTACAGAAAAGGAGGAGGCACCATGAATGTCTTGATTGTGTACTACTCGATGTACGGGCACGTCCACCGCCTCGCGCAGGCGGTGGCCGAGGGCGTGAAAGAGGTCGAGGGTGCCGAGGCGATCCTGCGCCGCGTCCCGGAGACGCTCCCGGAGGAGGTGCTCAAAAAGATGGGGGCTCTGGAGGTTCAGAAATCCCTCGCCTCCGTTCCGGTATGCCGGATCGACGAACTCGCCTCCGCCGACGCGATCATCTTCGGAACGCCGACACGATTCGGCAACATGTGCGGGCAGATGCGCCAGTTCCTCGACGCGACCGGCGGCCTGTGGGCGAAGCGGTCGCTCGTCGGGAAGGTGGGAAGCGTCTTCACCAGCACCGGAACCCAGCACGGGGGGCAGGAATCGACGATCCTCACCTTCCATGTCACCCTCCTCCACCAGGGGATGGTCGTGGCGGGCCTGCCCTACAGCTTCGAGGGCCAGTCGAGATCCGATGAGATAACCGGTTGTTCCCCCTACGGGGCCTCGACCATCGCCGGCAGCGACGGGGAACGCACCCCCACGGACAACGAACTGGACGGCGCCCGGTTCCAGGGCCGCTACGTGGCCGGCATCGCGGCAAAACTGGCGCGGTAGCAGGAGGGTGGAAACAAGGCGAGAGGCGCTGCAACCATATAAAGGAGGTCGAGTTATGAAAGAGTCCTTGCTCTTTTCGGGATCGATCCTGTTTTCCCCGGCCAGTTCCTTCGCCGACGCGGGAGACGGCGGGTGCTGGTACGGATGGGGTCATATGATGGGCCCCGGCCTTGGAGGAATGATCATGTGGATACTGCTTCTCATCGCTATTATCCTGATTGTCTACGCCCTCGTGCGGGCGTCAAAGACGGGCGGTCTCGGCCCCTCGCCGGAAGAAACTCCCCTGGATATCCTCAAGAGGCGGTACGCGAAGGGCGAGATCACCAAGGAGCAATTCGACGAGATGAAGAAAGATCTGGAGGCGTAACGGCATCCCGGAACAACATCCTCCCGTCATTTCCGGCCTCCTCCTTCCCTGAACGAGCAATCGAACCCGCACGGGCAGCATCGAGTGCGTATACACCCCCCCTTTCCCAACTCTTTGAATCTACGGAAAGAATGGCAGGGCGGCGGTGTGCCCCGATGTGCATAAAAAATTCAAGTTTTGGGGGATCGGTGCCGAATACAGAGGAAGGACAGGAATTATGGCCCCCAATGCAGACGTGAACAATCCGAGACCCGGCACCGATCAGCCGGACCAGCCGTTGCCCCCCGATCATGCGGAGAAATCCCTGCAGAAGATCGCCGTTCTCTTCACCGACATCATCGGGTCGACCCGTTTTTTCCAATCCCACGGCAACGTGGCCGGGCGCACCATGCTCCGGAAGCACGAGAGCATCGCCTCGAAAACGATCACACGATTCGGCGGGACGGTCGTCAAGAACCTGGGCGACTCGATCCTCGCCTATTTTGCCGAACCCCGGGAGGCGGCGAAGGCCGCCGTCGAGGTACAGAAGGCGTTCAGGCACTATAACAGCCGAAGCGGGACCAAGCATGAAATCCACGTCCGGATCGGCATCCACTTCGACGAGGGGATCGTCGAAGACAAGGACATCTTCGGAAACGCGGTCAATATAGCATCCAAGATCACCCATCTCGCGGCGAGTAATGAGATCTTCATCTCTCACGACGTCCTCGCCCTGGTCGACGCCCTCCCTTCCCTCGAATTTGAACCCGTCAAGCCCCCGGACCGGCGGGACGCCCCGTCGGAACCGGCGCTGTACCGGGTCCTCTGGGAGGAGAGCATCGATTTCGTCCCCGCCATGGCCCCGGTCCTGTATATGAGGCCGGTGCGAAAACCGGAAGGGAGCGCATTCGAAACCCTCTGGAGCGATCTCATCGAACTCAAGACCCTCTTCTGGAACCGGGGGATCGTCGACGAGACGATCACGGAGGACCAAACCGTCATCCTCACCGCGAAGAGGCTTGCCGTCCTCATGGATGTGGTCGACGATGTGTTCACGTTTCTCAGGGAATACGTCAAAGCACGTTCCGTGGTGCCCGTACAGATCGTCATCGACGCGGCCCCCCGTCAGGAGGTCGGCAGGCTGGCTCACGAGGGGTTCAGATCCGCGTGGGGGGCATTCCGTCCGGGAATCATCTTCATGTCGCCTTCGGCCCACCAGCTCATAGAAGAGGAGGGGCTGACGGTCACCGACCTGGCCTCGCCCGGCGCGGAGCAGCCCCAGTCGTTCCATGAGATAGCCCCCGACGACTATCAGCAGACGGAAGGCGAGGTGCTCTTCCCGCACCAGGACGCCCTGTCCCGGGGGGACGCCCACCCGTGCTTCTACTGCGGCGGCAGGGAACACGCGGTCCGCGACTGCCCCTCGAAACACCTCACCGGGATTACCGGCGTCCTGAAGAAACTGGGGTATCTCTCTTTTGACCGGATCGACGACATCTTCCGCGTGTACCTCGCAAGCCCGGAAGAGGCAAAGCGGGAAGAACTCCTGGCCCGGGGGGAATCGCGCGACCAGGAACCGTCGGCCGCCCTCGGATTCTACGAACTCAAACAGATCTTCCAGCTCCGTTTCCTCAGGGCCATCTGGGACAGCCGCAGCAACGACTGGGATGCGATCGCGACGGAACACACCACGGGGGATGCGACAGGCGAGCTGATCTGGCTGGCTCAGGATTGCATCCGCGTCTCCAACCTCTCCCGGGCGGAATCGCTCCTGGAGACCTGTCTGGAAAAGTATCCCGACGATTACAGAACTTACTGCACCCTGGGCCTCCTGAATATGGAAAAAGGCAGCCGCTCCCGGAGCGAACAATACCTGGACAGGGCCCTGTACCACGCACAGACGGCACCTCAAAAGATCTTCATCCTCTTTCTCCTCTCCCGCCTCTATGAGCTTGCCGGGGATTTCGACAATGCTCTGAAGAGGATACGGGATATCAAGAACATCCAGCCCTACCAGCCGGAAGCCAGCTATCGGGAGATCGTGCTTACCTTCAAACGGGGGGAGAAGGAAGCGGCGCTGACACGGCTCATGAGCCTCATCCGGATGAACCGGGAGTACTACATCACCGCCTTGATCGACCCCGACCTCGCCCCTTTCGCCGGCTTGATACACCCCCAGCTCAAGAAACTCTTCAGGGAGATCCGGCACAAGGCCCAGAAGAAGGCCTACGCGTCCAGGAATGAATTCTTCTCCCTTGAACAGTTTCTGGTGGAGGGAGATACCGAGACGGAAAAGACCGGCACCCTCCTGTCAAAGATACAGGACCTCATGTCCACCGACAGCTATTTCGGGTATGCGGATGCGGCCGATCTGGGTGATTCCGTCATCAGCGTCTGCCGCGGGGCAAAGAACCGCCGGAAGGAAGAGCTCATGAGCACTGTTCAGACCATCGACAGACGTCTCGGCGCCATCTCCAATGTTCCCCCCACTTACCGCTCCCGGCTCTCCGCCTCCGAGACCTACCGGCAGCTGCAGACCATGCAGTCGGACTTTCAACAGATCATGGAAGCGGCGACATTCAATGATTTCAAGAAATTCAGGGAGATGTCCGCACAATCCGGGGAAATCATCAAGGAACTCGACAAGATAGACCTGGAGATACAGCGGGTGAAGCGAATCCTCGATGTCAAGACGTTCTTTCTCCTCTTCCTGAAGAACGCAGCCTTTATCCTCTCCGTCATCCTCTTCGCGGGGATCTTCATCCTTCCCACCGTCGTCTACTACCTGAGCACCTTCGCCCCGGGATTCGACGCCTTCACGGGGAGCGATATCAGGGCCTACCACAAAAACCTGGTCATCTTCGGGGTCCTGGGAGGGCTGGCATTCGCCTTTTTCAAAACCTTCACGACCTTCTTCAAGGACAAGGACTGACCGCCCGGTCGCAGAAGTCCCAGCGCGGTCCCTCCGACCCCGGCCGGCGTGCCGGGATAAGACGTAGTTCATCGCGTGTGCACGGTCCGTCCATCCCTGTCATGACGCACCCTCCCCGAATTGAAATTCCCCCGCGATTTCCCGCGCTCTTTTTATTGTTAAATCTTTCCTGTGGAAGGCCGATATCCTTTCTATAGATCAGTTTAAAACAACATCAAGGAGCAATGCCATGAAGAAGATGTTTATGTTGTTGATAGTGACGTTAGCCTTTGTTTTCACGGCAGATTCGATGGCCGCGGAAACGTATCGAATCGGGGTCCTGGCCAAAGACGGACCGGTGAAGGCCATGAAGATGTGGAAGGCCACGGGAGATTACCTGACAGAGACAATTGCGGAAAAGAGTTTTGAAATCGTTCCCCTTGATTTCAAGGATGTCAATCCTGCCATAGAGCAGGGCAAGGTAGAGTTCTTCCTGGTCAACTCATCCATGTACGTCACGGCCCAGGTCAAATACGGCGCTACGGCAATCGCCACAATGGTCAACTCCAGGCAGGGCAAACCCCTCAATTCCTTCGGGGGCGTCATCCTGACCGGCGCCGACAACAATGCCGTCAATTCGATCCAGGATCTCAAGGGAAAGACCTTCGCCGCCGTGGAGAAATCTTCCTTTGGAGGATGGCAGATGACCTACAAGGTACTTCTCGACGCGGGAATCGATCCCTTCAAGGAATTTAAAAAGGTCGAATTTGCGGGGAAACACGAAAATGTCGCGCTGGCTGTTCAGAACGGCACCGTGGATGCGGGCACCGTGAGGACGGATACCCTGGAGCGGATGGCGGCGGAAGGGACGATCGACATGCAGGATTTCAAGATCATCAATCCGGTTCAACACGACGGGTTCCCCTTTGTCTGCAGCACGGCCCTCTATCCGGAATGGCCTCTGGCAAAGACGAAAAAGGCCCCTGACGCCGTGGCCAAAGCTATCGTGGCGGCCCTGAAAAAGCTGGATAAAGATCACAAGGCGGCCAAAGATTCCAAGGTGGTCGGGTGGGTGGACGCTCTCGATTACGCCCCGGTGCAAAAACTCCAGAAGACACTCAAGATAGAGGCTTATGCCGCGGGATCGCAATGATCCAGGCAGTCGGGGAGAGAAAATTGATGTACAACAAGATTATGAAGCTCGGCTTGAAAGCAAAATTACTCCTTCCCATCGCGGGGGTCCTGGTCGTCTCTATCGTCGGCCTGGTTCTTGCGGTCATAGTCGCCCAGAAGACCCTCCTTTCGGACATGGGGGAGTTGATCGATTCTTCCCTCAAGAAGACGAACCAGGAAATGCAGGTGAATTTCAAAGGCCTCCAGGGTGATTTGGGCGAAAACATGGCGGCCATGGGAAGCAAGGCCGCCGAAGCCCTGGCTAAGACCACGGAGGCTGCCCTGGAACAGGAAAAGGAGGAAAGCATAAAGGAATTGGAGATGTTTCTCCGCGAAAGCTCCGGGGCCATGGCTGAACTCCTGGCGCGAGTCGCTCCCTCGGCAATCCTCTCCAATAACTTTACGGAATTGATCGGGTACGCCCGCTCCGCGAACGCGAACGCAAACATCGTCTATACGCTCTATCTCAATCCTGAAGACAAGCCTCTCATACAGTATCTGGACAGGGAAGACCCCCTGGTCAGGAAATTCCTGGACGAGGGCAGCGGCGACAACAAGATCGCCAAGGTCATGGATGGGGCATCGAAAGACACCGGCGTCTTTATGGTGGAAAGGCCCATCGAACTGGAAGGCACGAACCTGGGTAAAGTCATGCTGTGCGTCAGCAAGGCCGCGATCAATAACAAGATAGAGCAGATGACGACCCGCTTCGCCTCACTCGCGTCAGGAAATGCGGAGGCGGTTCGCACGGTCCTTGGTGAAGAAAGCGCGAAGGTCGGAGAACAGATTGAGACGATAGTCGATACCTTGGGCAGAAAGAGCAATGACTCTTCCAAAGCCATCGTAAAAGATCTCGATCAGGCCTCCGGCCGGCTCCAGAGCAAAACGGGGATAATCATCATGGGATTGGGCGTTATCCTCGCCCTGCTGGTGCTGTCCATCCTCTTTGTCGTAATCTCAAGGACTGTCAAGGCTATCACCCGCATGGCGAAGGATCTGAATGAGGGTGCCGATCAGGTGGTGGTCTCGACGACTCAGGTCTCGTCATCGAGCCAATCCCTGGCTGAAGGGTCCTCGGAACAGGCGTCCGCCATCGAGGAGACCTCCTCGTCACTGGAGGAGATGTCCTCCATGACAAAAAAGAATGCGGAGAATGCCTCTGAGGCGGATGGACTCATGAAAACCGCCAATCAGGTCGTGGCACAGGCGAATCAGGCCATGACCGAATTGACCGCCTCCATAGATGAGATCTCAAAGGCGAGCGAGGAAACATCCAAGATCATCAAGACCATCGATGAGATCGCCTTCCAGACCAACCTGCTGGCCCTGAACGCGGCGGTCGAGGCGGCACGGGCCGGCGAGGCCGGCGCCGGTTTCGCGGTAGTGGCCGATGAGGTCCGGAACCTGGCCATACGGGCCGCTGAGGCCGCGAGAAACACGGCTGACCTGATTGAAGGGACGGTGAAAAAGGTCGAGGGGGGCTCCGAGCTCGTCGAAAAAACCAACAACGCCTTTAAGAGTGTGGCGGAAAGCTCTTCTAAAGTGGGAGAACTGGTTGCCGAGATTGCGGCCGCTTCCGAGGAACAGGCCCAGGGCATTGAACAGATCAACAGGGCCGTCGCCGAGATGGACAGGGTGGTGCAGCAGGTAGCGGCCAATGCGGAGGAGTCCTCTTCGGCATCGCGAGAGATGAGCGCCCAGGCGGAGGATATGCAAAGAACCGTAACGGATCTGATGTTTCTCGTCAGCGGGACGTCAGAACTGGTCGAGAAGGATGAACCCTCTGCCGCGGTCCGAGGCGTCAAGGGGAGAAAGCTTTTGCCGTACGGGGAGCCCCGAAATCCAGGGTTCCCCCCTACGGAAGGAACCGGAAATTGTTGATCGCCTGCTCCATGATCGGCCGGTACTTGTCGTAGAGGTTCCCCGGCGCGGTGTAGCCGATCCAGTAGAAGTAATCGCCGTTGACGGTGATGTACTGCTCCTGGCCGTACATCTCGTTGGTCCCGGGCGCCTGATACACCGCGATGAGGCGGACGGCCGGCTGCCCCCCCAGCGTCCCCTTGTCGTTGGCGATGAGCTTGTACCGGGGGGCGGACGCCCACTGTTTCTGTATCTCTCTCGCCTGGTCCTCGACGGTCTCCCCGGGTTTCCGTATCACGACCTGGAAATTGATGGTGGTATAGTATGTCTCGGTGCGCTCGGGACCGGAAAAGATCCTGGCGCTGGTGGTCTTCGTGTTTCTCAGCTCCGACACCCAACTCCTCGGAACCACCGTTGCGAACCTGAACCGCTTGTTCTGATACGGCACGAACTGGTCCTCGGCCCCGGCGACGGCCGCAGCCGCTACGATGGACAGCGCCACTATCACCGCGCACAGCGATCCGTACGGCAATCTCTTCATGGAACCCTCCTTTGATGTTCGATGTCCAAAGATCACCTCTCCCCTTTACTGTTCAAGAACGATCTGGTGCAGGAATGGATACGCAACCGGCGGGCTGGTGCGGCTCG
>JAFGSH010000213.1 GCA_016934695.1 Deltaproteobacteria bacterium | reverse complement strand
TTGTCCCGAACGGATAGAAGACTACACCATCTTCCACCTAGTTGGGGATATCGTCGGTCTCGTCGAGGCCTTGGGAGAAAAGGAGGCCGTCATCGTGGGACACGATTGGGGATCCACGGTCGCCCAGCACTGCGCCCTCCTCAGACCGGACATCTTCCACACGGTGGTCCTGTTCAGCGTTCCCTTTGCCTCACGCTCCCGGAAGAGCCGGAGGCCCACGGAGGGGATGAAGAAGCTGCTGGGAGGCCAGGACCTCGAGTTCTACATCCTCTACTTCCAGGAGCCTGACAGGGTCGAACGGGAGATCGAAGAGGACGTCCGGGCCTTTATCCTTGGGTCCCTGTATGCGGCATCCGGAGATCCTCCCCCCGAAAAACGCTGGCAGTTCGTATTCCCGAAAGGGAAGCGGTTCATCGACACCTCCTCTGTCCCGGAGACCCTGCCGGTATGGCTGACCGAAGAGGACATCGATTTTTACACCGGGGAATTTTCGCGGACCGGTTTCAGCGGGGGGGTCAACTGGTACCGGAATATCGACCGGAACTGGGAGCTGACCTCCTTCCTCAGCGGGGCGAAGATCCGCCAGCCCGCCCTCTTCATAGCGGGGGAGCTGGACGGCGTCATCACCTTCAGCCGCGGGGTCTTCGACCGGATGGACGAATCCGTCCCCAACCTGAAGCAGAAGGTCCTGATCCCCGGGGCCGGGCACTGGATCCAGCAGGAGCGCCCCCTGGAGGTCAACGACCTGATGATACCGTTTTTGCAGGATCAGATGAGATAGATCCGGCCGCGGTCCATCTCGGAGCGGCGGCATGAACAGGCAGTATATACATAGCAAAGGAGCATGGACAGATGAAGACGAGACTGACGGAGATGATGGGGATCGAGCACCCGATCGTATGCGGCGGGATAATGCGGCTGGCCTACCCCTCCCTGTGCGCGGCGATCTCGAACGCCGGCGGCCTGGGGAACCTGACCGCCGCCATGTACGAAGACAAAGAGTCGTTTCGCGGCGCCATTCAGGAAACCAGGCGTCTCACGGACCGGCCCTTCATCGTGAATGTGACCCTGCTTCCCTCCATCGGGGTCTCCGACGACCGGTACGCCATGTACTTCGACACCCTCGCCGAAGAGCGGGTCGCGGCGGTGGAGATCAGCGGCACCCCCCTGAACCGGTACCGGGACGGCATATACTTCAAGAAATTAAAGGACGCTGGCGTGAAGCTGTTCCACAAGGTGGGCTCGGTACGCCACGGAAAATCGGCCGAGAAGGCGGGGTACGACGCCGTTTTCGCCGCCGGCGTGGAGGAAGGCGGGCACCCCCTGAACGAAAACGTCGCCACCACCGTCCTGACCCCGCGCATGGCGGAGGAGCTTTCCATCCCCGTGGTCACCACGGGGGGGATGGCGGACGGCCGGGGACTGGCCGCGGCCCTGTGCCTGGGGGCGGAAGGGATCATGATGGCGACCCGTTTCATCAACACCCATGAGTGCAAGGTCCACGAGAAGGTCCACGAGGAGCTGATCCGCCGTCAGGAGAACGAGACGGTCCTGTACGGAAACTCCATCGGCCTGCAGGGACGAGCACTGCTGAACGATTCCATGCGGGAGGTCCTGAAGATCGAGGCGCGGGGGGGCGGTCTGGATGAGATCCTGCCCCACATCGCCGGCGCCCTGGGGGATGAGATCTGGCAGAGGGGGGAGACGGACAGGGGATTGATCGCCGTCGGCCAGTCGATCGGTCTGATCCACGACGTCCTCTCCTGCAAGGAGCTCCTCGACGGCATCGTGCGGGACGCCGAAGCGATCCTGAAGGACAACCTCAACCGGTTTTCATAGATCCGGCGCGGCTCCGGCACCGGTCAAGAACATCAGGCGCACGCCCCCGTTTTCAGCGGGGACGTGTGTCTCCAGCCGATCGGCATCTCCCCGTTCTATCGCTGACACTCGACACTCCCATCGGAAAGATTCAATTGATAAAATCATTAAACTCGTGTATCTTCCCTAGCACAGGCGGAACTTTCTCCATTGCAGTTTCGGGGTGAACCTGCGCTCCCGCTCGCAACACCTGATATGCTCTCTCCTGCTCCTCTCCGACTGTAGCATTTGCATCTCCCTGATACGGCGTCATTTCTGGGCGCCCCAACCAGCACCATCCTCGCAGCGAGGTATGCCGATGACTGCAAAAAAAGACAGAAAATCTGATACCATCGAAGGGCTGAAGATCGGCGCGAAGGTCCGGGAACTGAGGGAAAAGAGGCGCTATACACTCCAGGACCTGGCGACGAAGACAGGCGTTGACCGATTGGTCCTGAAAGAGATCGAAAGCGGCGAGGTCGTCCCGCCGGTTGCAACCCTGATCAAGCTGGCCCAATCCCTGCGGGTCAGCATGGCCTACTTCTTCGAAGAGGTCTCCGGAGAGGTCAGGATCTCCGTGACCCGCGCCGGCGAACGCGTGAGGATCGAGCGGCGGCCTCATCACCACCAGGGCGAGGTGGACTACATCTACGAATCGCTGGAGACCC
>JAFGSH010000212.1 GCA_016934695.1 Deltaproteobacteria bacterium | reverse complement strand
GGATGATGCCCTTCCGAGGAGCTCCTCCCATGACGCCAGGAAATATTCCTTTTCAAGGAAAATTTTCCCTTCATCTTCGGCCTTTCGCACGATCCGATCCGCTTCGTTCCCGGTTTCTTCCGCGGCCCTCTCCATAACACCGGGGCTTTCACAGATCATCGCCGTTCCTGTGGGGAGATATTCAAGGAGGGTGCCGAGACCGTTTGTCATCCCCCCTGCGGCAAGATCACCATAGAACAGCGGGAGGAGCTGCAGATTTGCCAAAGAGAAGAGGTCGTGTTCGATCCCGTCGATGAGCCGGTCTCTCCGTGCCCGGGAGACCCCCGATTCATTGAAACGACTCCTCAGATTGCGCAGGACCCGTCTCTTCGATTCTCCTGAAAGGAGCACCTCTCCCGCCGGTGCCAGGGTGAAATCGACCACCTCCTTCAGGGATCGCTGGGTGAGGGGATCGAACTGTCTGATCGATTCGATCTCATCGCCGATCAGTTCCATCCGGAAGGGGGAGGGATATAAGGGCGGGAAGAGATCGATGATATTCCCCCGCAGGCTGAATTCCCCCTCCTTCTCCACCAGCGGGACCCGCTGATACCCCCCCGTCATCAGTTTTTCTGTGAACAGATCCCGATCTCTCGTATCCCCGATGGATATGGTCTCTATATAACTTTCGAAGAGCGCCGCCGGGACGACCTTCTGCATCAGGGCACTGAGGGGGGCAACCACTACGGAAGACTGTCCCGTTAAGGCACGTGACAAGACCCTTGCCCGTCCGGCGGCTATCTCATCCTGTCGGGATAAAGTGTCGCCCGGGGTGACAATCTCCCACGGAGGAAAGAACAAGGCATGTTCTTCGCCGAGGAAAAAACGGATATCACGAAAGACTTCGCGGGCCTCTTTTGGGGAAGGGGCAATAAAAAGTAATGGTTTTGATGTAGTTCTGAAGAGAAGCGAGAGGATGAATGCCAGCGCTGAGCCTCTGAGACCGCAGATATCCACCTCATCTTCCCCCCGCTGAATTGTGTTGATGAGTGCACGGAGGGAGGAATCCGAAAGAGACGTGTCTGTGTAAAGTCGCTTCCTCACAAAATTATATATTGTACCCTACCGCGACGCCTCCAGCATCCTGCTCAATGCGCGGTTTGCGGGGACGCGTATCTCTTCGGGGACCTGCACGATGTGCTTCATCTCCATCAGGGCGCCGAGGATATCGTCAAGGGTCATACGTTTCATGTCCAGACAGATCAGATCATTCGATGCTGGTACAAAGGTTTTGTTTGGGTTCTCCTTGTGCAACTGATGCATGATCCCCCGTTCGGTCCCGATGATGACCTCCCGGGCGTCCGTCTCCCGGGCGAATTTCAGGATACCCCCGGTGCTCCCGACGAAGTCGGCCATTGCGGTTACCTCAGGTCGACATTCCGGGTGGACGGCGATCGGGGCTCCGGGATGTGCGGCCTTCACTTCCCGTATCTCCTCCGGCGACAGGTTGTTGTGCACGTAACAGGACCCCTTCCACGGAATGACCTTCTTGTCGGTAAACTGTGCGGTGTACCGAGCAAGATTCCCGTCGGGGACCATGAGAACGGTATCGGCATCGACGCTGTTCACGATCTTCAGGGCGTTGGCGGAGGTGCAGCAGATATCGCTGTGGGCCTTGATCGCGGCCGATGAGTTGACATACGTCACGACCTTCGCCTCCGGATACTTTGCCTTTGCCCGCTTGAGTTCTTCGACGGTGATCGTATCGGCAAGGGGACAGCCGGCATCGGGGCGGGGGAGGAGGACCGTTTTCTCCGGTGAGAGGATCGAGGCGCTCTCCGCCATGAACCGTACCCCGGCGAAGACGATGATATCCGCTTTCGTCTCGGCGGCCTCCATGCTCAGAGCCAGAGAATCTCCCAGGATATCAGCAATATCTTGGATCTCATCGTTTTGATAGTAATGGGCGAGGAGGATGGCCTTGTTGTCATTCAGCAGTTTTCTGATCTGTTCCTGTTTCTGTATAATGCCCATATAATAACCTCTCGGTGGCCGGAGAACCATTTCTCAGTAAGGGGTCTGAATATATCATCGACCATATTTATTCAAGGCAGAAATATTGACAAGGATAGAGGATTCATATAGTAGGAATCTTTCACGTGCAGCCCCTGATCCGCGTGGATCGTTCGGGGCCGGGGAGTTGACCTATGATATCAGTGAAAGAAGCGTTGGCGCATATCCTCGATTCCGTATCGCCCTTGGGCTTCGAGAAGACGGATATCCTGAGCGCCCAGGGGAGGGTGATCGGTGAGGCTATCTATGCCCCCCGCAACATTCCCCCCCGGGACAATTCGGCGATGGACGGTTATGCGGTCAGATCGGGAGATACCGAGGATGCGAGGACTGAAGTGCCTGTTTCACTGAAGGTTATCGAGGAAGTTCCGGCGGGGAAAATTCCCCAGCGCACAGTAGGAATCGGTGAAGCGACACGGATCATGACCGGCGCCCCTCTTCCCGAGGGGGCCGATGCCGTCGTGAAGGTGGAGGATACGACATGCGATGACGACCGTGTGCACATATCCGTCCCGCTCGCGTACGGCGAGAATGTTCGGTATGCCGGGGAGGATGTGAGGGCCGGGAATCTTATCATCAGTGAGGGAACGTTCCTGAGGCCCTCGGAGATCGGGATGCTTGCCGCCCTCGGCCGGTCCTTCGTGAAGGTATACCGGCGACCCCTGGTGGCGATCATCCCCACCGGCGACGAACTGGTCGATATCGATGAGGCGG
>JAFGSH010000211.1 GCA_016934695.1 Deltaproteobacteria bacterium | reverse complement strand
TCTCGACCCTCTTTTCAATCGGCGGATGCGTGCTGAAGAGATTCATAAGAGACCGGCCGCTAAAGGGTTTCACGATAAAGAGATGGGCCGTCGACGGATTGACATTCATCGGAGCTTTCTTCGACGAATATGACAATTTCTCCAGGGCGTCCGCCAGCCCGGACGGTTTCCCCGATATGCGTGCTCCTCCCTCATCGGCAAGGTATTCACGAGAACGGGAAATGGCCATCTGTATGATGGTCGCCGCTATCGGCGCGAGGACGGCCATCACGATGAGGCCGACTATCCCTCCGCCCTCGTCATCGTCATCCCTGCCGACCCCGAAGATCGCCGCCCACCGGGCCATGCCGGCGAGCATCATGATCGCCCCCGCAACGGTGGCGGCGATGGAACTGATGAGAATATCGTGGTTCTTGATGTGGGTCAGCTCGTGGGAGAGGACCCCCTCAAGCTCGTCCCGATTCAACAGTCCGATGATCCCCTCGGTGACGGCCACGGCCGCGTGATGTTCGTTTCGCCCCGTGGCAAAGGCGTTGGGCGTGTTCCCCGGAATCACATACAGCCGGGGCATGGGGAGCCCTGCCCGGAGGGCCAGGTCCTTGACCATCGAATAGAGCTCGGGCGCATCGGCCTCGGATACCTCCCGGGCCCGGTACATCTTCAGGACGATCTTGTCCGAAAACCAGTAGCTCCCGAAATTGAGCACCATCGCGAAGAGGAAGGCTATGACGACGCCGTTTCTCCCGCCGAACCATCCCCCGATCAGTATGAGGAGTCCCGTCAAGGACCCCAACAGAATCACCGTCTTTATATTGTTCATTTTCACACTCTCCTGTGCGATCGTATCCACCGTGATGCTGAGTGAAGAACACCGCTCACATTATGTTTTCTTCCTGAAGACGATCTCGCCGTTTCCGTCCATATCGGCGACGATATTGTCCCCCTCCACGATCTCCCCCTCCAGTATCCTGGTGGCGAGGTTATTCTCTATAATCTGCTGGAGGGCCCTCTTGAGGGGCCGGGCGCCGTAGATCGGACTGTATCCCTCCTCCGAGATGTATTCCCTGACCCTGTCCGTCAGCTCAAGATTGATCTTCCGGTCCAGAAGCCTCTTCTGCACCAAACCGATCTGGATGCCGATGATGCCCCGGATATCATCGATGGAGAGGGCCCTGAAGGTGATGATATCATCGATGCGGTTGAGAAACTCGGGCCTGAAGGTCGCCCGCAGGACCTCCATTGTCCTCTTCTGCCGCTCTTCCTCTGACAGCGACAGGTCCTGCATCCAATGGCTGCCGATGTTCGAGGTCATGATGATGATCGTGTTCTTGAAATCGACCGTCCGGCCGTGTCCGTCCGTCAACCTGCCGTCGTCCAGTATCTGGAGGAGGATATTGAAGACGTCCTGGTGCGCCTTTTCTATCTCATCGAAGAGGATCACTGAGTAGGGTTTTCTCCTCACCGCCTCGGTGAGGTATCCGCCTTCGTCGTACCCCACGTAGCCGGGGGGCGCGCCGATCAGGCGGGCGACGGAGTGCCGCTCCATGAATTCGGACATGTCGATCCTGATCATCGCCTGCTCGTTGTCGAACATGAACTCCGCAAGGGCCTTGGTCAATTCGGTCTTTCCCACCCCCGTCGGACCCATGAAGATGAACGACCCGATCGGCCGGTTGGGGTCCTGCAGGCCCGACCGGGCTCTCCTCAGGGCGTTGGAGATCGTATGGATGGCGTCATCCTGGCCGACGACCCGCCGTTTCAGCCGCTCCTCCATGTGGATCAGCTTTTCCACGTCGCTCTCCATCATCCGTGTGACGGGGATACCGGTCCAGCTCGCCACGACCTGGGCCACATCCTCCTCATCCACCTCCTCCTTGAGCGTCCTCTTCTCCTTCTGAAGCTCTTCGAGCCTCGCGGTCTTCTCCGCAAGCTCCCTTTCCAGCCTGACCAGGGTGTCATAGCGGATTTCCGCCGCCTTCGCCAGATCGCCCTCCCGCTGGGCATTCTGCTCGGCTGTCTTGTACTCCTCTATTTTTTCCTTGATCGACTGGATCTCCTTGATGGCCTCCTTCTCGGCGGACCAGTGTTTCTTCATCTCATCCCGGGATTTCTCCAATTTCTCCAGTTCCTTCTCTATACTCTCAAGGCGCTTCTTCGACGTCTTGTCGTCTTCCTTCTTCAGTGATTCCCTTTCGATCTCAAACTGCATGATCCTCCGCTGCAAGACATCGATCTCGGAGGGGAGGCTGTCCAGCTCGATCCTGAGACGGGAGGCCGACTCATCGATCAGGTCGACCGCCTTGTCGGGGAGAAAGCGGTCGCTGATATACCGGTTCGAAAGGGTGGCGGCGGCGATGATCGCGGAGTCCTTGATCCTCACCCCATGATGGACCTCGTACCGTTCCTTGAGCCCCCGGAGGATGGCGATGGTGTCCTCCACCGTGGGTTCCCCCACGATGATCGGCTGGAACCGCCGCTCGAGCGCGGCGTCCTTTTCGATATACTTCCGGTATTCGTTCAGGGTTGTCGCCCCGATGCAGTGCAGATCGCCCCGCGCCAGGGCGGGTTTGAGCATATTCGAGGCGTCCATTGAGCCTTCGGCCGCCCCTGCCCCCACCATGGTATGGAGCTCGTCGATGAAGAGGATGATCTCCCCGTTGGTCTGGGTTACCTCCTTCAGAACGGCCTTCAGGCGGTCCTCGAACTCGCCCCGGTATTTGGCCCCGGCCACCAGAGACCCCAGATCGAGACCGACCACCCGT
>JAFGSH010000210.1 GCA_016934695.1 Deltaproteobacteria bacterium | reverse complement strand
GGGAAGTCCGGCTGCATCATGCAGTACAGGCTCGCCGGCTGTGTGCTGATGATGCCGGCGCAGTTGGGTCCCACCATGGCGATATTCGCATCCCGGGCGGCTCTCGTGACATCTTCTTCGAGCGCCTTTCCCTCCTCACCAAGCTCGGCGAAGCCGGCGGTGATGACCACGCAGGCGGGGATACCGAGAGCGCCGCATTCGGTGATGGCGGCGGCAACCTTATCCGGAGGAAGGAGGATGAAGGCAAGGTCCACAGGGCCGGGGACCTCATCCAGGGTCCGGCAGGTCCTGAGCCCCATCATCTCGCCGCCGGCCGGATTGATCGGGTATATGGTCCCCCGGTATCCCCCCTTGATCAGGTGAAGGGTGAAGGTAAACCCCCACTTACCGACGGTCCTCGACGCCCCGATGATCGCCACCGATCGAGGGTTGAACATCGTTCCGATCTTCACCTGTGTGTCCACCTGTTCCTCCTTGGTCCTGCCAGTTGGGAGGCCTATACCACAGGTGCTTCGGAGGATACAACTCCCCGTTTCCTCCTCCATCGGGACGGGGGATGTGGATAGAATCCCCCCGTCCCAGCCAATCTCGGTCATCGGGATGGATGGGGGATCAGTGCCGCATTTTTTCCTTGACATTGCCGGCCATCTTGCTTATGAGGTGTATGACCCTTGGTCACAATCTGACCTTTATCCGTTTTTTTGCCGTGATAAGGCGCAACTAACGAATTTTCTGATAGTTCCAACAAGGAAAGCGAGAATGCCGGGACCTGAAAGACGCAGGGAAAGAGAAAAGGAACAACGAAAACAAGTCATCCTCAAAGCTGCAAAGAAGCTGTTCGTTGAAAACGGTTTTAAATCCGTGACGGTCGCGAATATCGCCGAGAAGGCCGAACTCAGCAAGGGGGCCATCTACCTCTATTTCAGCAGCAAGGAAGAGATATACGCACAGATCCTCCTGACCGACATAGAACACTTCCACAAAGAGATCTCTCAGATATTTCAAGGGGGGAAAAACGCGACGGACGTCCTCCTCGATTTCGCCAATGCGTATATCAATATCTTCCTGAAGGAGCGTGAGCAGTTCAGGATATTGATGAACTTCATGCTTCAGGCGGACAATCTTAGCCTGTCCAACGAGACCCGCAGGCAGATCATCCGGGAGATGAACCGGACCATCTCGCTCATCGAAAGAATTCTCCAGTACGGGGTCGAGGCGGGGGATCTGGTATTGAAGAAGTCGGATATTCGAAAGATGAGGAATGCCCTGTGGGGGCTCCTCAACGGGATCATATCGCTGCACCTCTTCGTCGGTACCGAATCTATGAGGGAGGAGAGGATCCGGTCCAATGTCAAGGAAGGGATAGAAACCATGATAGAAGGACTAAAGAATAAGCAGGAGGTGGTGGGGGAATGAGTAATTTACTGGTGAATACGAGGGATCAGAAGTTTCTTCTGTACGAGCAGATCGGCATCGACAAGCTCTTCGGATTTGAAAAGTATGCCGATTATTCGAGGGAAGTCGTGGATATGGTCCTCAGTGAAGCCGAGAAGATGGCCGTCGAGGTAATCGCCCCGACACTGGAAGAGGGGGACAAGGAGGGCGCACAGTTCAAGGACGGGAAGGCGTACGCTCCTGCCTGTTTCCACGAACCCTTCAAGACCTTCTCCGAGGCGGGGTGGATCTGCGCAACGAAGGACCCTGAGGTGGGGGGACAGAACATGCCCATCTCGGTGCACACGGCGTGCTGGGAGCTCTTCGCCGCCGCCCACATGGCCTTCAGCATGTACCCCAGCCTGACCACCGGTGCCGCGGGGCTGATTGATGCCTGGGGAACCGAGGAGCAGAAGAACAAATACATGTACAGGATGTATACGGGAGAGTGGGCCGGGACGATGTGCCTCACCGAGCCGGGCGCGGGGAGCGACGTCGGCGCCCTGCGGACCATGGCCAAGCGGCTCCCCGACGGGACCTACAGTATCACGGGGACGAAGTGTTTCATCTCCTCGGGGGACCACGACCTGACGGAGAACATCGTCCATCCCGTCCTGGCGAGGATCGAGGGGGATCCTCCGGGGACGAAAGGGATCTCGATCTTTATCGTTCCGAAGATCGGCGTCAACGACGACGGGAGCCTCGGCGAGCCGAACGACGTCACCACGGGGAATATCGAGCACAAGATGGGAATCAAGGCATCGGCCACGGCAACCCTGAACTTCGGCGAGAACGGCAACTGCATCGGCGAACTCCTCGGCGAAGAGTGTCAGGGGATGAGGATCATGTTCCAGATGATGAACGAGGCCCGGCTGGATGTCGGTGTCCAGGGGATGAGTATCGCGTCGGCCGCCTACGAACATGCCGTGCAGTACGCCAAGGAGCGGATCCAGAGCAAATCTGCTCTTGCGGACAAGGATGCGGATGCGGCGACCATCATCAACCATCCCCCTGTGAGACGGATGCTGCTGTGGATGAAGGCCTACCTTGAGGGGATCAGGGCCCTGAACTACTTCACCGGGTACTGTATCGATGTGGCAGAGGCCTCCAATTCCGAAGAAGAACGGCAGAGGTACCACGGGTTCGTGGAACTCCTGACTCCGATCTGCAAGGCCTTTTCCTCCGACAGGGGCGTGGAGATCTGCACCAAGGCGATGGATGTCTACGGCGGCTACGGGTACTGCCAGGAATATCCGGTTGAGCAGTACCTCAGGGACTGCAAGATCACCCAGATCTATGAGGGAACGAACCAGATCCAGGCCATGGACCTCGTCGGGAGAAAGCTGGGAATGAACAAAGGTATGAACGTGATGAACCTTCTCGGTGAGATCACCGCAACGATCGAGAAGCTGAAGGGGGTTGAAGAACTGAAATCCTCGGTCATGAAGCTGGAAGAGGCCTCTGCCGCCGTGGGAGAGCTGCCCCTCGCATTTATCGAGTTTTTCAAGGGAGGCAAGGCGGCTGTCCCGATACAGAACGTCGAGCCCTTCCTGGCAATCATGGGTGATGTGCTTTGTGGGTGGTTCCTCCTCCAGGGCGCGGGGATCGCCCTCGAGAAACTGGCTTCTCTGGATCCCGGCGATGTGGATGTTGCTTTCTACAGGGGAAAGGTGATGTCGGCGAGGTTCTTCGCCGCCGAGATCCTCCCCACCGTCAAGATCAGGTGCGAGATCATCAAGGCAGGCGAAGCGCTTGCCGTTGAGATACCCGAGGAATCGTTTGCGGTATAGACGCAGGAGCGTGAAGAGCATCCGATCGATGAGATGCGGTGCAGGTAACAATGGAGCGTGAGGGGGATAAGGGGAAAATCACTCGTCCCCTCCTTTCTCCTCCAAAAACTATTCGGAGGTCATGGAGATGAAGGAATGTGTGGTGATTGATGGTGTCAGGACTGCGAACGCCCGGGCTCATAAGGAGAAGGGATGGTTCAGGAACGTACGGCCCGAAGAGCTCTTGATCGCGGTCTACGAAGCGCTCTTCAAACGCAATTCCAAGGTCAAGCCAGAGGATGTGGATGCGGTCTTCTGCGGTTCGGCGAATCAGGCGGGGATGCAGAACGAAATCGCCAGGCTGGCCTGGCTGGCCGGCGGCTTCCCCGAATCGGTGGCGACGAACGGTGTCGGCCAGCAGTGCTGCTCGGGGATGGCCGCCGCGGAGCATGCGGCCCGTGCGATCATGTGCGGCGAGGGAGACATCTACATCGCCTCCGGTGTCGAGGATATGCAGAAGGTCCCCATGGCATTTGCCATTGATTTCCCTCCGCGGCTGTTCGAACGGTACAAGTTCGAGGATATTCCCATGGGGGCCACCGCCGAGAAGGTCGCCGAGCTCTGGAAAGTGGAACGAACTGACATGGAAAACATGGCCTACTGGAGCAACAAGAAGGCCGCCGAGGCCCGCGATGCGGGGAAATTCAAGGGTGAGATCGTCCCCGTCGAGGGAGAGGAGGAGGACGGGACGAAGTTCATGGTCGATCGCGATCAGTGGATCAGGGACAACGTCTCGATGGAGCAGATGGCGACCATGAAGTCCCCCTTCAAGGAGAACGGTGTCGTAACCGCCGCCGTGTCGTCCCCCCTGACGTCGGGGGCCGCCGCGATGCTCCTCATGAGCCGGGACAAGGCCGATGAGCTGGGGTTGGACTACCACATCAAATATGCCCACGGCGCCATGGCCGGGTGTGACCCCACCGTGATGGGGATCGGACCGATTGCCGCGGCCCGGAAGCTCCTTGAGCGGACCGGCCTGACGGTGAAGGATATCGGCGTTTGGGAACTGAACGAGGCATTCGGAAGCCAAGCCCTCGCCGTGTTGCGCGATCTCGGCATCGCCGAGAACGCCCCCTTCGACAACGTGAATGTCTGGGGCGGCGCCCTGGCGCTCGGT
>JAFGSH010000209.1 GCA_016934695.1 Deltaproteobacteria bacterium | reverse complement strand
GTCCATCCCACGGAGGGAGAGGTACGCGGGCATCGGGCGTACAAGAGCGTCCTGGACCTCCCCGAGGTCCCCGACCTGGCCATCATTGTCCTCCCCAGGGATGTGGTCTGCCCGGCGATGGAGGAGTGCGGCAGGAAAGGAGTCAGGCGCGCGATCGTCGTCTCCGGGGGATTCAGGGAAGTCGGCTCCGAAGGGGCCGCCATGCAGAAGCAGCTTGAGCACATAGCCGACGAATACGGCATCCGGTTTCTGGGACCGAACTGCCTCGGCGTGGCGAATCCGCATCTCAAGCTGAACCCCACGCCTCTCCCCGCAGAAGGGCCTCCGGGTTTTGTGGGCCTGGCGTCTCAGAGCGGGAGTTTCGTCACACAGATGTTCAACTATCTCCACCGCCATGGCCTGGGCTTCAGCACCGCCCTGAGCGTCGGGAATGAGGCCAATATCGATATCGTCGAGTGCATGGAGTACCTCGGGGCCTGCCCGAACACGAAGGTGATCGCCCTGTATGTGGAAGGAATCACCCGGGGCCGGGAGTTCATGGAAGCGGCGCGGGCAATCACCCCCCGCAAGCCGATCGTGGCCCTCTACGTGGGCGGTTCCGAGACGGGCAGGCGGGCGGGATTGTCGCACACGGGGGCGATGGCCGGCCCCGACGGGATCTACGACGGGATGTTCCGTCAGAGCGGGATTATCCGGGCACAGACCCTTGCGGAGCTCTTCGATTTCTGCCTGGCCCTGGGGATCCTCCCGAGGCCTCGGGGAAACCGGGTCATCGTCCAGACCCATTCGGGAGGACCGGGCGCGGTGGCTGCCGATTCCTTGGGCCGCGCGGGGTTCGTGCTCCCGGCCTTGTCTGCGAGCATCATTCGGAAGCTGCGGACAGTTATCCCGAAGGAAGCCAGCACAAATAATCCGGTGGACAGAGCTTTTGCCAAAGACATCATGGATGATTTTTACAAGATACCGGACATACTGCTGCAGGAAGAGAACGCCGACATGCTTATGGTTTATTTCGTGACGCCTGATATTTTTCTGGAAAGGGGCATGAAAAGTCTGGGCATGCCTCCCGATGAGATCCGGGAAGAGGTGCGGAAACTGATCGATCAGAACATGGAGGCCTTCTTCAGTCTCACGAAAAAGCATGACAAGCCGGTCATCGGGTATACCTACCGGAGCCTCCGGGAACAGATGGTGCAAGGTCTCCTGGAGCGGGGCGTTCCCATCTATCAGGGCCCCGAGCGCGCGGCGCGGGCCATGGCCGCCCTGCTCGAATACCACCGGATGAGAGAAAGGCTCACCTCCGGGGACTGCAGTTACTCGGTCGCGGGGTAGCCCCGTTTCTGCATCGCCACCTCGAGGTATCGCATGATCAGCGAGCAGCAGAAGGTCAGGATAAAGTACAGGGCCGTTACGGTGATCCAGATCTCGAAGGTCAGATAGGTGGCCGCCATCAGCTCCATCCCCTGAAAGGTCAGATCCTGGATGGAGATGACGGAGACGATGGCGGAATCCTTGATAGTCGATATAAGCTGGCCGGCGAGGGGCGGAATGATCCGCGGGATCGCCTGGGGAAAGATGACGAATCGCATCTGCTGCCGCCGCGTCAGGCCCGAGGCCGCAGCAGCCTCCCACTGTCCCCTGTCGATCGATTGAATCCCTCCCCTGATAATCTCCGTCATATAAGCTCCCTCGTAGATCACCATGGTCAAGAGCGCCGAGAGAAAGGCGGAAAAACGGCCCGGCGGTGCGAACAAAAAAGCGATCAGGGACTGGGTCCCTTCGGAACGGGAGAGGACCCACGTATCGACCCGCAGGGCGGTCATGATCTGATCGCTGATGAAGAAGTAGAAGATGAAGATGAGGACGAGGGGCGGGATGTTGCGGACCATCTCGACATAGGTCCTCCCTACCATGCGCCTGAAGAGGCTCCCGCTGATCCGCAGCAGCGCTGTTACCACGCCGAGTGGGAGGGCGAGGATGGTCGTCCAGAGGCTGAGTCTGATCGTGGTGAGAAACCCCTCCATGAGCAGGTTCGTCACCCACCGCCCCTCTTCGGGATCATACCGGAAGAGGTACAGGGGGATCACGGACCAGTTCCACCGGTAGTGGAGAACCGCGGTGGTCCGGTACCCCAGGTACGCAAGGAACGCCGCCAGGAGGAGGACGAGGCCTGCATCGAGTGGGGTGAGGTGGAGTTTCTTATTCACGACGGCATTCTGCTCCCCGGGTGTGTGTCGCTACTGTATCAGGTGCTCCCAGTCTCTCGTTTCGAACCAGTAGTGCTGTCGTTCTCTGAGCCACCCTTCCGCGTCGACCACACGGATCCAGTTGTCGAAATAGTTCAGGGTATCGACATCCCCTTTCCGGACCGCGAATCCGTTGGGTTCCTTTGTGAAGGTGCCCTCCAGGGGGAGAAAGAGCTTATCGGGATACTTGATCGCCTGAAAGGCCGGCAGGGGCGCCGATGCCACCAGCGCGTGCACCCTCCCGTTGAGGAGTTCCTGGACCGCCTGCGCCTCATCGTCGAAGAGCCGGAGCTGGGCCCGGGGCATGTGTTTCTTGGCTGCCGTCGCCGCGGTGGTGCCGATCCTGGCGGCAATCGCCACATCGGGACGGTTGAAGGCCTCAAGGGTGTTGAATCCGCCCGCCCGCTCCCGGTTGGCGAGGAGCGACATCCCCGAATAGTTGTACGGAATGGAGAAGTTGACCTTCTGGTTGCGGTCGGGACGGGTCCCCATCCCTCCGATGATGACGTCGAATTTCCCCGTCAGGAGAGCCGGGATGATCCCGGACCACTTGGTGGGGATAAAATTGACCTTGACTCCCATGTCGGCGGCAAGCCGCGACGCCACGTCGATCTCGAAGCCGATGAAGGTGCCTGTTTTGTCTTTCATGGCCCAGGGGACGAAGGTCGACATCCCGACATTGAGGACCCCGCGCCGCAGCACCTGTTCGATCGTGCTCTCGGCCACCAGCTGCTGCCTGATGTCCTCCGCGAAGGCGGTCTGCTGGACCACGACCGCCAGGAAGACAGTGATCATACATCGGATGTAGACACGCATTCGTTTCATATTCCCCTCCTCCATGAGATTATATCGCACCTTGTCCCCCGCAGGGTTTCCCTCCGGAGGCCTATTCCGGGCGGAATCGATCCTCGACCCGATGAACCAGGTATGAGATGGTCGCCGTCATTATAAAGTAGAGCGCGGCGACGGTAAACCAGATTTCGAAGGTGAGGAACGTCTCCGCGATAATAGCCTGTCCCTGCATCGTCAGGTCGTAGATGGCGATGGTGCTGACCAGGGCGGAGTCCTTGATGAGAGAAATCGCCTGCCCGGTCAACGGCGGAAGAATCCGCCTGACCGCCTGGGGAATAATAACGTGGCGGTAGGTTCCGTATCCGGTCATACCAAGGCTGTAGGCCGCCTCCCATTGCCCCCGCTCTACGGAGACGATCCCCGAGCGGAAGATCTCCGACATATAGGCCCCTTCAAAGAGGCTGAGGGCAAGGACCGCCGAGGTAAAGGCGTCGACCTCGATGATCGGCGCGATCACGAAGTAGACGAAGAATATCTGGACGAGGAGAGGGGTATTCCTGATAGATTCGAGATAGACCCGTGCCAGGCCCCGTGCGATGAGGGCATCGGAAAGCCTGAAGAGGGCGGTGATGATGCCGATGGCAAGCGCGAGGACCATGCCGACGGCGGTTATCCGCACGGTTACCCACAGGCCTTGCAGAAGCGGCCCCGCACCTCCATCGTTCCAGAGATAGCGGGGCACACGGTACCACTGCCAGTGGTATCCGAGGCGCTCCGTTCCGATCGTCAGCCCGAGGATAATGATCCCGGCGATCAGGCAGAACTTCATCACATCAACCGCCGCCCGGCGTGTTGCCGGAGACAGCAGCCCTTGCATCGACTGTTTCGCGTTGCCCCTCATACGGTTGCGGCCCCCCGCTGGAATATACCCTCTCGTTTCAGCCGGCTGCGCGCATACACAAAGGTGAAGATCGCCGCGCTCCAGGTGATACCGAAGATCCCCCACCAGATCCCCGCGATGGTGCATGAAACGACGGACGTGAGGAGATAAAAGACAATCACGGGGAGAACGATCTGCCGGGCGAGCCCGATCCATATGGCAAACATCGGCCGTTTCACTCCCTGGAGCGCCGCTACGTGCACAAAGAGAATGACATAGGCGTACAGGATAAAGGCCGCTATCCGCAGGTACGTCGTACCGGTAGCGATAACCAGGGGGTCGCCGGAAAACAGGCGCATCATCGGCTCGGCGGCGGCAAGGACAACGACCGCTCCGAGCGCCGTAGTAACGGCGCCGTATTTGAGCGCCGTGGACAGGGTCTCACGGATACGGTCAAACAGCCGGGCCCCGTTGTTCTGTGCCACAATCGCGAGGGTGGCGACATTCAGCCCGATGGTGGGGAGCAGGACGATCTGCTCGATCCGGACGGCTATCCCGTACGCCGCCACCGCCTCCTTTCCGAAGAGGGAGGCGAAGTAGGTGATGACGAACACGCCGATCCCCACGGTAACCATGTGTGCCCCGGCGGGGAATCCCTGCCGGGCGATCTCCCCGAAGGGCCCCGATCGGGGAATGATGGTTTTCAGTGGCTCGCCCGCGATAAGGCCGGTCCGCCGCACCTTCTCTCCCAGATACAGGCAGCCCAGAAACTGGATCAGGACGGTGGCGAGCGCTATCCCGGCGATCCCCAGGGCGGGAATGCCGAGACCGCCGTATATCAGCCAGGGATCGAAGACGCAGTTCAGAACAAAACCGGCAATCAGAAAATTTCTGAACGACCTCGTGTCGCCCAGGGCATTCAGGATGGCATTGCACATATAGTTGATCATGAAGAAGGTCGTTCCGTAGAAGATGCAGTTCATGTAACTCAGTGCGTCATGCAGGTACGAACCGGAGGCCCCGAGGAGCGAGAAGAGGAAGGGAGCAGACCAGATCCCGGAGGCGGTGATGACGATCGAGAGCAGTACGCCGAAGGAGAGTCCCTGTACGGCGATCAACCTCGCTTCCTCCCGGTCTCCTTCGCCGAGTGCGTTGGCTATCAAGGCCGTGGTCCCCGCTCCGATCCCGGTTCCGAACGCAATGATCATAAAAAAAACGGAGAACGAGAGGGACAGCGCGGCAAGGGCCTGCGTTGAGAGCAGACCGCCGAAGTACGTGTCCACCACATTGAACATCGTATTGAAGAAGACCCCGACGCTCGAGGGGATGGCGAGCTTCAGTATGAGCTGCGGGATCGGCCGGGTCGTGAGATCGGAATGATCATCCATGCGATGGTTCCTCTGACACCTCTGGGACAATCAGCGATAGATGGGGAAGGCTGCCCTCCTCTTGCGGTGCATGTCACAAACATGAGAGGAGATCCGGCAGCCTCCCGGTCCGAGGAGCATCAAGTGCGGCATGAAGAGTAACGTCCCGGTGTCACCGGATGCTCCATAGATATGCAGCATACCGGTTCTCTGCCGCTCGTGCAACAGGAGATGATCGATCACATTGCGGTTGTGCCGGAGGTCGGGGAATCGAGGAAGTGGCGGTAGTCGATCATCCGCTTCAGCGCGCGGACGGCCCGCTCCGGCGTGGGGTATGAGACCACCCGGTGATCCATCAGGTCCGACTTGTGGTTGTCGTAGTCCCCCAGTGTCACCACGATGATCGGTTTTCCCGTTTTGTCGACCAGCCGCCGGGTCTCATCCAGGACGACATCGTCCCGTGCGGTGTACTCCTTGGCAAACTCCCTGGCGAAGACGAGCGTCTCTTTCAGCTCCCTGGGCCCTTCCACGTTTGTATTGAAGTCCATGGCGCTCTGGATGGAGCCGCCCAGCGCGATGACGGAATCCACCTCGTCCCACTCTGCCAGCACCTCCAGGCACTGCAGGTAGGGCTCCGGGGTAATGACCGCCGCCATATCGACGGGATTCCCATGGCTCCAGTACGGAGGGAGTATCGTGTTCAGTTTTTCAATGATGTCATCGGAGAGCTTCGGGACGACGAGGCCGTTCTCTTCGCAGGAATCGGCGGTGATGACCCCCCATCCGCCGCCGCGGGTCAGGATCCCCACGCGGTTGCCGCGGGGGACCGGATAGGTGGAAAAGGCCTTTGCACAGTCCGTGAGACCCTGGCTGTCCTCGAGTTCGATGATACCGGCCTGGCGGAAGGCCGCCCGCAGGACCCGCGACGAGACGGCCATTGCCCCGCTGTGCGATGCCGCGGCCTTGCCTCCCGTCTGTGTCCGCCCGCCCTTGAAGATCAGGACCGGTTTGCTCCTGCACACCTGCCGGGCCACCTGGTAGAGTCCGGAGTCGGGATCCAATCCCTCGAGGTAGGCAAGGATCACCTTCGTGTCCGGATCCTCGGCGAAGTAGGCGAGGAAATCCTCGCACTTCAGATCGCCTTCATTCCCGCTGCTGACGAATTTGTCGAACCCGATTCCCTTGTTGTTCCCCCAGTAGAGCATCTGGACGCCGACATTGCCGCTCTGGGAAAACATGGATATCCCCCCGTGGAGAGGGACTACCGGCGGCATCAGGGCGTGGAGGCTGGACCGGGCGCTGAAGACCCCCATGGTGTTGGGGCCCACCAGATTGATTCCGTATGTGCGTGCCTTTGCCACGATCTCCTGCTCCATCCGGGTGCCTTCGGGACCTGTTTCGCTGAAGCCCGAGGTAATGACGACCGCGTTCCCCACCCCCTTCCGGCCGCATTCGTCGATCAGCGCCGATACGGTCGTCGCCGGGGTGGTGATGATCGCCAGGTCGACCGGGCCCGGTATCGCCTGGAGCGAGGGGTAACAGGGAACGCCGAGGATCTTTTCCAGCTTCGGGTTGACCGGGTAAACCGCCCCTTTGAATCCTTCTTTCAAAATATTCAAGAGGACGATGAACCCCCATTTGACGGGGGTCGCGGAGGCGCCTATCATCGCGATGCTCTCCGGATTGAAGAGCCTGTCAAGATCTCTGTGCTTCATATCTTCACTCTCCCCATGGGGTGTGCACCCCGTATAAAATGGCAGACCCCCTCCCGTGGCGGGAAGGGGTCAATACCAGATTTCATCTCCGGTGTCAAACGCTGGATGCCACCAGGGGTATTGCCTGTTACCGTTGTCTAGTCATTGAAGAGATCCTCCGTCATGTCGACCGTCAGCCCGTCCGCCCCTGTCAGTACAGAGGCCAGTCCCTTGATCTTGGGAAGCTCGTACCCGAAGTGGTACCGCATGGTCATCAGCTTGCCCCTATAGAAAGTCGCGTCTTCCTGGGCGGCTCCGCCGTCCAAGGCCTTCTGGGCGACGATCGCCTGTTTGAGCCATTGCCAGGCGATGCAGATGTATCCGAAGAACTCCAGGTAGACGGTCGCGTCGGCCAGGAAGTAATCGGGGCCCTTCTTCGCGGCGACCCCCGACAGGTGAAGGGTGACCTCCTGCAGGGTGTCCATCGCCTCTTTCAGGGTCTGGGCGTACCTCTTCAGGGGTTCCAGGGTCTCGGCCTCTGTAATGGTCTTCTGTACCTCTTCCATATAGAGCTGCGCGGCCCTGCCGCCCTTCATCATCATCTTCCGGCCGAGGAGATCCTGGCCCTGTATGCCCGTCGATCCCTCATGGATCGGATGGATGCGCATGTCGCGGTAGTGCTGTTCCAGGGGAAACTCCTCGCAGTATCCGTACCCGCCCAGGCACTGAATCCCCGCGCTGGTGGAGAGGATTCCCATCTCCGAGGGATAGGTCTTGGCCACCGGCGTCAGGAGGTCGAGCAGGAGGGCGTACCGCTCCTTCTCCTCACCGTCGAGGACCCGCTCAAGGTCGTGGTAGATCGCGCACTGTGTCAGAAGGGAGAGTGATCCCTCAACGACGGCGCGCTGCAGGAGGAGCATGCGCTTGATGTCGCTGTGCTCGATGATCGGGACCTGAGGGGTCGAGGGGTCTTTCTGGGAGAGCCTGCGCCCCTGCAGCCGCTCTTTCGAGTACTGGAGCGAGGCATAGTAGGCGGCCGAGGCGATCCCCGCGGCGCCGAGACCGACACCGATGCGGGCCCCGTTCATCATCTGGAACATGTAGGCCAGCCCCCTGTGGGGTTCCCCGACGAGCCAGCCGTGGCAGTCGTTTTCCTCGCCCAAGCTGAGCTGGACGATCGGCGAACCTCGGTAGCCCATCTTGTGATAGATCCCCGCCGAGCTGACATCGTTGAATTCGAGTCCGCCGTCCGCGGTGTACCGCTCCCGGGGGACCACGAAGAGGGAGATCCCCTTCACGCCCGCCGGCGCCCCCTTGATCTTCGCCAGGAGGAGGTGGACGATATTGTCGACGCCGTCATGATCTGCCGCCGAGATGAAGATCTTCTGCCCTTTGAGCTTGTAGTACCCCTCGTCGGTGGGTTCGGCCGTGCAGGCGATATCGGCCAGCGAGCTGCCCGCCTGGGGTTCCGTCAAGGCCATGGTCCCCTGCCACTCACCCGCCATCATCTTGGGGAGATACCGCTCTTTCATCTCTTCGGTTCCGAAGGTCTCGATCAGGCCGGCCGCCCCGTTCGTCAGCCCGGCGTAGACGCCGGCCGAGTAGTTGGCCGCGCCGAAGATGAATTCGGCAAGGAGGGTGATGGTAAGGGGAAGCTGCTGCCCGCCGACCTCGTAGGGGAATTCGGCTCCGATCCACCCCCCGGCCCCGCACTCCCGCATGATCGTCCTGACGTGGGGGTGCACCTTGACCCGCCCGTCGACCAGTTCCACCGGCAGGCGGTCCATCTCCTCGAAGTAAGGCTTGTAGAGATCCTCCGCCATCTTGAGGGCCGTATCGAGCACCATATCGAATACTTCCTTACTATGGTCCGCATAGTAGGGATACCGGGTCAGCTGGCTCACGTCACAGACTTCATGGAGCAAGAACTTCAGGTTCTTTTCGCTTACGAACTTTTCAGCCATACTTCCTGTCTCCTTCAATATGTAGTTGATACTTTCGTACCCTGTTTTGCATCCGAACCCGTATCACAAATTGGAGAAAGTGCAAAGGAGAAACCTGGCGGGAGCCGTCACGCAATATCTCTTTGTTGCCCCCGGCCGGCACAAGATACCGGCAGTCGGCCAATCCATTAATAAAGGACGCTTTTTGCACGCCCTTCCTCCTTGACTTTGTCGAACAAATGTTCATAATACGAAAACATTGTAGTATGGGAGGGGGAGACAGCGGGTCGTGATGCGGAGGGGGTGCCCGGACCGGGCTGTTTCTCGGGAGCGGGGGGTATGCCCTATAGGAAACAAGGGCGGACTATTCCCCAATGGTATAACTCAGGATGGCTTTTTTACATAAGGAGGGGTCTCTATGAGTGCGAAATCTGATTCAAGGCTTTTTAATGGTTTGATGATTATCGCCCTGGCGCTGATCCTGGGAGGCGGTTTCCTGGCCTACATGGTTCAGACCGGCGGCGGGGACATCAAGGTCCGGGATTTACGGTTTATGGGGCATGACGGCAAGCTGGTCAGCGCCCTGCTCTATGTCCCAAAAGGGGTCGACAAAAAGAATCCCGCACCGGGGATCGTGGCCACCCACGGCTACATCAACTCGCGCGAGACGCAGGACGGCTTTGCCATCGAGTTCGCGCGGCGCGGGTATGTCGTCCTGGCGCCTGATCAGTCGGGGCACGGATATTCCGATCCGCCGGCATTCGCCAACGCCTTCGGCGGTGCTGACTGTCTCCCGTACCTGCGCTCGCTGGATATCGTCGACAAAGACAATGTCGCCCTTGAAGGACACTCAATGGGCGGGTGGGCCTCCATCATAGCGGCAGCCATGAACCCGCAGGGATACAAGTCCATCGTGATTACCAGCTCCTCCCCCGGCACCTACGGAGCCCCTCCGGGGACACCCGCCTTCCCGCGCAACGCGGCGCTCATCTACTCGAAGTATGATGAGTTTTCCCAGCTCATGTGGGGGATATCGGTTCCCTCGGATATCGTGAATACCGACAAGCTGAAGGCATTCTTCGGGACCACCGAAACCGTGGAGGTGGGAAAACTCTACGGGTCCATCGAAGAGGGGACCGCCCGGAAACTCTATCAACCGAGCCTGATTCATCCCCGGACCCATTTCTGCACGGAGTCCATCGGGAACGCCATTGAGTGGATGCAGGCCACACTGAAGGGGGGCAAGGACATTCCTCCTTCCGATCAGACCTGGTACTGGAAGGAGTTCGGGACCTTCATCGCCATGATCGGAATGATCCTCTTTTTCTTCCCCCTGGGGAACTATCTCCTGGGGACCGACTTCTTCAGGGAGCTCAATGAGAGCCCCGCCGAGCGCAAAGCGCTCACCGGATGGGGCTGGTGGGTCGCGGTGGTGATCGGGCTCGTGCTTCCCGTACTGGTCTATATGAAGATGTGGGACTACTGGGACAAGGGGATCCTGAAGGCCACCGCCTTCTGGCCGCAGATGATAACCAACGTCATCGTCGTGTGGGCCCTGGTCGTCGGCGCGATCACCCTGATCCTCCTGCTCTTGTGGCATTTCATCGCCAACAAGAAGACGGGAGCCACCATGGCCAATTACGGCCTGACCTGGCAGGACGGCGTCAAATGGGGAAAGATCGGCAAGTCCTTCCTGCTGGCCTTCATCGTGGCCTTCTTCGCCCATCTCACGCTCGCCATCTCGGACTGGCTCTTCCTGACGGACTACCGTCTCTGGGTCTTTGCCATCAAGCCGCTCGATGAATTCCATTTCGCCATGGCATTGAACTATGTGGTCTTCTTCGCCCTGTATATGATAATTGCCAGCATGCTCCTGCACGGCCAGCTTCGCCGCGGTTCAAAGGACGGCGGCGATCTGGTGGGATGGAAGGAGATGGTGATCAATATACTCGTCATGATCGGCGGGTATATCCTGTTCTTCATCTACCAGTATGCGCCTCTGTTCGCCGGCGGGTCCCTGACGGTGGCGACCCGGTGGGCGCCCCTCTATTCGATCGTCCTGTTCCAGTTCGTTC
>JAFGSH010000208.1 GCA_016934695.1 Deltaproteobacteria bacterium | reverse complement strand
GGAGAAGCAGAAGGCGCAGATCGACGAGGTCATCTGTGTGGGGTGCGGCGTCTGCACCGATATCTGCCCGCAGGGGGCAATCAAACGGGAGGAGGTGGCCTAAAACGATGACTGTACAATTACCCAAAGACCCCTATAACATCATCATCACCGGCGTCGGCGGCCAGGGAAATGTCATAGCCTCCCGCGTGTTTTCGAATATGCTGGTGCACAGAGGATTCCATGTCACCATCGGAGAGACCTTCGGCGCCTCGCAGCGGGGAGGATCGGTGATGAGCCATATCCGGGTATCTTCCGAATCAACCTGGAGCCCCCAGGTACCGAAAGGTAAGGCGGACGTGGTGGTCACCCTGGAACCGATCGAGGCGATCCGGGTGCTGGCCGGGTACGGCAATCCCGCGGTGAAGGTCCTCACGAACACCCGCGCCGTGTACCCTGCCGGGGTCATAGCCGGAAAGCTCTCCTATCCGACGCTCGATGAAATCAAGGAAACCCTGAAGAAGCTGTCGTCCCGCGCCTGGTTTATCGACGCCACCGACGAGGCGGTCAAGCTGGGGAACTCGATCCTGGGGAATATCATCATGATCGGTGCCCTCTCGGCGGTGGGCGATCTCCCCGTCGGCCGGGACGATTTTTCCGCGGTTCTCTCGCGAACCCTCCCCGCGGAGAAGATGGGCGACAACCTCAAGGCCTTCGACCTGGGGGTGGAGATGATGAAGCAGTAACCGCTGGCCGGAGAAAGACGTGAAGGGCCGGAGGACACAACGCCTCCGGCCCTTTTTTGCGCCCTCTCGCCCGCTCTCAGCTGCTGCCGAGACCGGCCTTGACATGATCGAGAATCCGCACCATGGCCTCGCCGGCCCCGGCATTAAGAACAACGGAGGCCTCCGTATCGAGCGGCGTGGGATCACGGTTGATGATGGCCAGCCCGGCCCCGCTTTGGACGGCGTAGATCGGCATGTAGGCGGCGGGATAAACGACCAGCGACGAGCCGATGACGATACACAGGTCGCACCCCCTTGACCGCTCCTCCGCCTCGCGGGTCTCCTCCACCGGCATGGCCTGTCCGAATGAGATGGTGGCCGATTTCATGATACCGCCGCAGGCATCGCACATCGGTATCTCCACGCCCTCGTCGAGCCATCCTTCGATCTCCTCGCGGGGCCAGCGTTTCTTGCAGTCCAGGCAGATGACATAGCGGGTCGTGCCGTGGAGTTCGATCACCCGGTCCGGGGAATTGCCCGCCATCTGGTGGAGGCCGTCGATATTCTGGGTGATGACGCAGTCCAGTTTCCCCAGTTTCTCCAGTTCGGCGACGGCGTAGTGGGCTCGGTTGGGCTGCACGTCCGTCCAGGGGATGGCGCGGAAGAACTGCCAGGCGCGGCGCCGCACCTCGATATCGCCGACAAATCGCTGATAGGTGAACTCCCGGGGATCGAACTTCGTCCAGATGCCGCCGGGAGAGCGGAAATCGGGGATACCCGATTCGGTGCTGATTCCCGCACCGGTAAATACAACAACAGTGCGAGCCGCAAGGATAAGGTCTGCAATCTCTCTGGTTCTTTGTTCGAGCTCTTCGCTACGCATCTTCGCCTCCCTCCCTGGATCGTCATCATCTCTGCTAGTTCGCATACCGCACCGGTATCTGTCAACCTCGGGATTACCCCGCCGATTTTTCGGGGACATTTTTGCGGATCTTCAAGAATATCCATTAAAGATACCTACTTGAATGCCGATATATCCCATATATTTCTTCGAAATCGTTCGAGCAGTATTTACAATTCAACCTCATGGAGCACAAAGGAGCGCAGGTATGCAGCACGTACAGGCCATGATCGACTGGTTGATTCCCGACGAGGTACGGGAGAATGTCGACCAATACATCCGAGCAAAGCAACTGGTTATCTTCTGCCTGATCGGTCCCGCATTTTTTATCCCGAATATCATCAAGTGGAAGAATGTCGGGAGCACCGCGCTGGCCGTCAGCATGACCGTGGTGATGATCATGGTTGTCGGCATGCCCTTTCTCTTGAGATACATGAAGTCGCTTGCCGTCTTCGCCAATTGCACCTTCGCCGTCCTGGTCTGGCACTTCATATTCCTCCCTTACTGCACGGGGGGGATTCATTCCTCCGCCCTGACCTGGAATCTGGTGATACCCGTCTTCGCGGCGGCCTTCGCCGGGATACGAAGCTCATTTGTCTGGTCCGCCGTCATGCTCCTGGAGATCGGTATCTTTTCCTATTTCGAGGCGGCCGATGTGATGCTGCCGATCATTACCCTGACACCCAAGCAATTGATGGAGACGCAGATCGCCAACGCCGTCGGTCCCCTCCTGGCCGTCGTGTTGACCATGTTCTTCGCCGAGCAGGGACGAAAACAGGCCTTCGATGCCCAGAGGCTGGCACAGGAGGAGGTGTTGACCGAACAGGAACGATCCAAACGTAAAGCGGATCAGACGGCGAAAGAGCTGCAGAAGATCTTCGAGCGGATTCACGAGAGCGCTCAGAGCCTGAACACCGAGGTGGAAGACATCTCGGAAAAGATCAAACAGAATGCCAGCCACTCAGCCAAGGCCGATCAGGTCATGAGAGAATCCGAGCGGATTGTTGCCTCGGCCCAGGAATCCATGAAACGGTTGATCTCTTCCATGGAAAATATAGCCTCGGCCAGCGAGAATACATCAAAGATCATCAAGACCATCGACGAGATCGCCTTTCAGACCAACCTGCTGGCCCTGAACGCCGCCGTCGAATCGGCCCGCGCCGGCGAGGCGGGAGCGGGCTTCGCGGTCGTCGCTGAGGAGGTCCGAAGCCTGGCCCTCCGTTCGGCCGAGGCCGCACGGAATACCGCCGGTCTGATCGCCGAGACGGGGAAGACCATCAATGAGGGGACCGAGCTGGTCTCCGGGACCGGCACGGCCTTCGTCAATGTCGCCGACAGCGTTACCAAGGTTGTGGATCTGATCGCCGAGATCGCCGACTCATCGAACCACCAGGCCGAGGGGATCGAGCACATCAACCTGACGGTTACCGAGATGGCCCGGATAGTGGAATCGCAGGATGCGGCAAACCACCGGTATCAACTGCTCGAGGCCTGAGATACAGGCGGGCGGCGGAGCGGCTCCGCCCCCGGCATCTTATGCCATTGGAATCTCTCTTCCTGCAGCAAATCTTTCACTGCAGGAAATCCCTTGACAGGATATTTTTACGCGGTACTGTTTCTTCGTCCATCGGCTGAGCCGAACGGGCCCGCAAACGACACCCGGCTCAAACGATGATCCCCGACCCGGACAAAGGAGAACCTGAAAATGGATTACACCCGAATGACCGCCCCGTGCGGATTGGACTGCTTCAACTGCCCTCTCTACTTGGCAATCGAGAATGAAAAGCTCAGGGCCACTTTGGCGGAGAACATGAACATCCCGATTGAAAAAGTACCCTGCAGGGGGTGCCGGGATGAAAAGGGCCTCATCCCCTACCTGGATATGACCGAACCGTGCAATGTTTATCGGTGCACACGGGAGAAAGGGATCGACTTCTGCTGCGACTGCGGGGATTTTCCCTGCGATCATCTGCACCCGTACGCAGACAAAGCGAACCAGGTTCCACACAACACGAAGGTCTTTAACCTGTGCCTGATCAAAAAGATGGGCCTTGAAGCATGGGCAAAAGAAAAAGCGCAGCGGGTCAAAAGGACGTATTTCAAGGAGAAGTGGAAGCTGTAAGATATCCAGGGCCGGATCATTGCTGCCGTATCCGAAACACCTCAAACCGCTCCCTCTGTTCCCGAAGAGACAGGGAGAGGCACCCCGATTAGCGGCGATAACCCGGGGCTGTTTTTGTTGTTCAGCTGTTTTATTGCTTCTCTTTCGTGTTTTTCAGGGAGGCGCCGATCCGCGCGGGGCGTCCTCGTCGGACCCGATACAGGTCCTGAAGAGCCATTCCTGCGTCCACGTGGTCCTGTCGATATCCATTTCAGCAGACGCTAAAAAGGCGGGTGGACGGTCATGAAGGTGAATACACCCATCCCGTTTTTCTCCGGCTTCGTCGGCTCGCCGTTGATCACGCGGATCATCAGATCGATCATCTCGTCCTTCAGCGCATCGAGGGATTCCCCCTCCACCAAGCCGCCCGCATCGATATCCATGTCGTCTTCCATGGCTCCATAGAGGCGGCTGTTGCTCGCCACCTTGATGACCGGGACCGTGGGAAACCCCGCCGGGGTCCCCCGCCCTGTGGAAAAAAGCATCACCTGCGACCCGCCCGCCGCGAATCCCGCCATGGAATCCGTGTCGTATCCGGGCCCGTCCTGCAGGACCAGACCCTTCCCGGCGGGAGCGGCTGCGTAGTCCACCACCTCGCCGATCTCCCGGGTTCCTCCCTTGACGATACACCCCATGGACTTCTCCGCGATGGTGCTCATCCCGCCGTCCATGTTCCCCGGCGTGATGACCAGCCCCGCCAGTTCCCCCATTGTCTCCCGGGTCCGTTCCTCGGCGCGGTCCACCATCTCGGTTATCCGCGCTGCCACCTCCGGATCCTTCGCCCGGCGCGCCAGGACGTGGGCCGTCCCGATCATCTCCGTGTTCTCCCCGAACATGACCGTCGCCCCGCGGTCCACCAGCCAGTCCGCGACGGCCCCCATGACGACGTTCGCGGTGACCCCCGACATGGCATCGGACCCCCCGCACTCAATGGAGACCAGGAGGTCCCTCCATGAGATCGATTCGCGTTCTTGTTTTCTTAATTCCGCCAGATAGTGACGTGCGGCTTCGATTCCCTTCTCCGCCGTCCTGAGCGACCCCCCGTCGTCCTGGACGTTCAGGACCGTCAGGGGTTTGCCGATCCCCTCGAGCAGCGGCGCCAGGGCCTTGACGTTGGAGACCTCGCATCCCAGGCCGATCAGGACGGCTGCCCCGACGTTGGGATTTTGCAGCATCCCCGTCAGGACGCGGAAGAGGATCTCCAGATCGCGCATCCCGCCCCGGCCGCAGCCGTGGGCGTGGGTGACGCAGACCGCCTCCGGGACCTCCCGCCATATCCGGTTGACCACACCGTTGGCGCAGGAGACGGTGGGGATTACCAAGGTATGGTTCCGTATCCCCGCCCGTCCGCCGCTCCGGCGGTACCCGCTGATCGCCGTTACTTCTTCCATCGCTCGCTCTCCAGGTTATGGGTGTGCACCCAGGCGCCGCGTCCGATCTCCTGCGCGCTCACACCCACCACCTCGCCGTATTTGATGATCTCCTCCCCCGCCGCGATATCGCGGAGGGCCACCTTGTGGCTCGCCGGGATCGCCTCCCGGGAGGTCAGCCCTTCCGTCCCCCGGCACAGGATCTCCTCTCCCGCGGCCAGGTCGCGAAGGGCCACGCCCACGTTGTCCTTCCCGTCGATGATCAACACGTTGTCCTGCATGGGATCACCTCACGCCCCGGGGGGTTTCATGTACTGCATCGTCCCGTCCTGGATCACGGCGACCCG
>JAFGSH010000207.1 GCA_016934695.1 Deltaproteobacteria bacterium | reverse complement strand
CAATACACGGGCCCTTAGCTCAGCTGGTAGCAGCAACTGACTCTTAATCAGTAGGTCGTCGGTTCGAACCCGACAGGGCCCACCAAGAAAATCAGGGGTTACGAGAAATCGTACCCCCTTTTTTTGCGGTCGCAACCGACCACGGGTGACTGCGCCTGTTATGTGAGGATTTGTTCCAACGCCTCTGACACGCCGGTCACCGGACTTTGACACATCCTGTTCCGGCAGACATAGATCGTGGTTTGTCCCGCTACCAGCTTGTTTTCGAGCAACGGCAGTGTCCCTTCACTCTTTCCGCCTGAGATGAGCACCGTGGGCAGGTAATACCGATCAAATTCCTTTCGCCTGGCCTCGGACTCTTTCCCCACAATGGCCACTTCGCAGGTCCCTCCGGCAGACCAGGCCATCAGGATGTCCCAATTGGCGTAATAGATGCCGCCTCCTGCGGCACTTTCCCGCACATTATTCAACATCCTCGTTGCCTTCCGGATAAACTCATCGTCGTAAAGATAATATCCCAGGACGAACAGATTCTTCGCCATCTCGGAATTCGAAGAGGGAATCACATTGTCGGTGACCTCCATCTTGCGGGCAATCAGCGGCTGGTCGCCATCGGAGGTATAATAGAACATCCCGCTGCCTCTGTCATAAAAATGGTCAAGGGCGTAGGTCGTCAATTGCCGCGCGTCCTGCAGCCATCTTTCATCAAAGGTGGCCTGATACACGGCGATAAAGGCGGAGACGGTAAAGGCATAATCGTCCAGGAACGCGTTGATGGCGGCCGTTCCGTTCTTGAAACTTCTGCTCAATCCGCCATCGGGGGTCTTGATCCTCGTGTTGATAAATTCGGCATTCTTGAGGGCCCTCTCCAGACAGTCTTCCCTGTCAAGAACCCGGTAGGCATCGACATATCCCCTCAGCATCAGGGCATTCCACGAGGTGAGGATCTTGTCATCGAGCCCCGGTCGATTTCGCCCGTCCCTTTTTGCCAATAGTATCTCTTTCGCCTCTTGCACGCGCCGCCCCAATTCCTCCTCCGTGATCTTGTGCCTGGCCGCTATCTCCTTGTCGCCCCCGGATCGAAACAGGATATTCCGCCCGTTCTCCCAGTTTCCCTCTTCCGTGACGGTGTAATAGTCGACAATGAGATCGGCCTTATCGCCGAGCGCCTCCTGCAATTCCCTCTTGGTCCATACGTAGAATCTTCCCTCCTCGCCCTCGCTGTCGGCGTCAAGGGAGGAATAAAAACCCCCTTCCGGCGATGTCATCTCTCTATGGATAAAATCCAGGGTTTCCGTGACGATGAGACCGTACCGGGGATCCTTAGTGTGCTGATAAGCGGCGGCATACAGACTGACGAGCTGCGCGTTGTCATACAGCATCTTTTCGAAATGAGGAACCTTCCAGTATGGATCGGTGGAATACCGCGCGAATCCCCCGCCGATGTGGTCGTAGATGCCACCGCCGGCCATCTTGTCCAGGGTGGTGGTGACGGCCCTCAGCGCGTCCGCATCCCGGGTCAGGTGGTGATAGTGCAGCAGAAACTGGTAGCCGACGGGCAGGGGAAATTTGGGCGTTCCCCGGTGTCCCCCGTTGGTATAATCGATAGCGCCTTTCCAGGCGGCAAAGATGCGCTGGAGATCATCTACGGTATATTCCGCCTCTTCCGTGTTCACATACACCGTTTCGCCGGATCGCACCCCCTGCACGAGCGCCCGAGCCTGCTGCTCCGCCTTATCAGGAAATTGTTCCACGAAACGTAATACCTGCGTGAGCATAGCGACCCACTGTGCCTTGGGAAAATACGTACCGCCGTACACAGGTCGCCCGTCGGGCAGGGCGACACAATTGAGCGGCCATCCCCCCGCACCGGTAATCAGCTGCACGGCGGCCATATACACCTGGTCGATATCGGGCCTTTCTTCCCTGTCGACCTTGATCGCCACGAAATGATCGTTCATGAACTCCGCGATCTCCTCGTCGGCGAAGCTCTCGTGCTCCATGACATGGCACCAGTGACAGGCCGCGTAACCGATGCTCACGATGATAAGCTTGCCTTCCCTCCGGGCCTTCTCCAACGCCGCTCCTCCCCACGGATACCAATCTACGGGATTGTGGGCGTGCTGCAGCAGATACGGGCTGCGTTCGTGGACAAGATGATTTGTATGTGCATATTCCGAAGGCTGCATTCCGTCCCTGCTACCACGTCTTCTCATCCATCGATCCAAACAGGAAGCGCGTAATTCTTCCTGAACCGACCCGGAGGCCTCAAGGCGAATTTGATTTGTCACCTCTTTCTTTTTCACACAACCGATGAGCCGTCACGGAGGAGGCAGCCAATCCGCCGGTTTGACGCCGTCCCCAATTACCATCCGTCCCGGTTATTCCAACCCTTCATAAAGAGCCGCGACAGGTTCCATCAATAGAACATGCCAAGCAACTAACCCCATTGCAATGACCTGTCAAGGGCATTCTGCTGATCCCTTCAAGCCGCAGTAATCGATTGTCTCTCGATGAACGGTTCACATACAACCGGCAGGAATCTTCCCTTCCGCGAAATCTTCATAGGGAAATGTGTTTTTTGCTCCTGCCCCTTAAAAATATTTTAAGTTTCGATTTGTTTTTGTCGAAAGGAAGAGTATCTCCTGCCATGCGTGCCTCCAGGACGCAGTGTAAGCAAGCAGTTGAATTTACTATAGATGTAGAGATGTATCACATGGATAGAGACAGGTATAAGGCCATCCCTCCCTGCGCGCTCATCCCGGGGACTCTACCGGATTTCCAGATCTATATGCGTTCCCCCGAGGGGCGGTTTATTCTCTGGGCATTGGAAGGAAACAAGGTCAGCCCGGAGCAGCTTGCCAGACTCACCGCAGGCGGAACGAAAGAGGTCTATATAAACCTCGACGATGAGTTCAAGTATGAACAGCACCTCGAGGCCAATCTGGGGACCATCCTTGAGAATACGTTCGCCTCGAACGACAATAAGGCTTCGATATTCACGAAAGTTTCCACCCACGTCCTCAAGGACGCATTTGAAACGTCACTCGGGCTGGGTGTGATGGATTCGGGGACGATGGATCGGACAAAAAGCATGGTCCAAAGCGCCCTGACATTCATAACGGAATCCAAGTCCCTTCAGGCCCTGGCGAAGATGATCGGCCACGATTACCAGACATACGAACACGCCACCAAGGTTCTTTGGTTTACCGTGGCATTTCTTAAGTTTAACCCCGAGTTCCTGGACCGTATCGAACCGGAGCGGGAAACGATCGATGACGACCAGCGAATGGAACTGCTTCATCAGTGCGGGGTCGGCGCTCTCCTGCACGATATCGGCAAGGCGTTTGTCCCACGCAAGATACTCAACAAGAACGAACCTCTCACGGAGATCGAGTGGGAGATCGTCAAGCGTCACCCTCTCAACAGCCTGGCGATGCTGATCGACTCGGAACTTCCACCCTTTGTCAAGAAAGGGGTGCTGTTCCATCATGAAAACTTTCACGGCGGAGGATACCCCATGAACCTGGAAGGAGAGGGCCTGCCCGTCCTGGCCCGGGTGTTGAGAATTGTCGATGTCTTTGATGCCATGACGTCCCGCCGACCGTACAAAGACCCCATGCCCGCCATGAAGGCGGCGCAGATCATGATCGGAAGACCGGAAGACCGACCGGGGAATGGAAACGGCAACGGGAAACAGGATGATCGTGACCGGGGCATGAGGCAGTGCTTCGACGAAGAACTGCTCCGGAAATTTATCGTATTTCTCGGCAATGTGAGGCTGGATAGGTAACAGCCACGTGCCGCGCCGCAATGAGAACGTCTCCCGGCAACGAAAAACAAATCTTACCCTCACCTTCGCTGTCCAATACCGGAATGCAAGCCCCGGCTTCGGGCGAAGTTACGCATCCATGTCCACGCGAGACAGTGCCCGTTCGGCGCCATGAGATCTCGGGTCCACCCGTCGAAAGATATGACGGGGAATGGGAGGTCCGCACAGAAACAGGATTACCCTTCGAACAAAAAACCGCCCCATCCTTTCAGCAGATGTAACCTTCCGGAACAATCAAACGACTGTATAGACATAACGGGAAAGGAGGCATGAAACAATGGAGAAATGTCGACGATCCGCCCGCAGATTCCTTGCGGTGACCCTTGCGGTCCTTTTTGTCTGGGTCTCTCTCACGCCGGATACATATGCCTACGCCTCCCGGGGGCATCATCCGTCTCCTCCCGCACGCCACCATCACTCCCACATCAGGCCTCTCCTGCCCTTCGGTTTTGCCCTGTTGACCATTGCGGGGTACCAGTATTATTACCACAAGGGGATGTACTATCGTCCTCTCCCCCGCGGATATATCGTCACAACACCGCCCGTCGGGGCCGTCATCGTCGATCTGCCCCCCGGACACGTGACCTTCTGGAGCGGGGGCGTCAAGTACTACTATTACGGCAAT
>JAFGSH010000206.1 GCA_016934695.1 Deltaproteobacteria bacterium | reverse complement strand
TATCCCGCGATACGGATCACCTCGGTGCGGTCCTGGAGGGCCGCCGGTATCGTCTGGAGGACATTGGCCGTCGTGATGAACATGATGTCGGACAGATCGTAATCGACCTCGAGGTAGTTATCGTTGAAGGCGACATTCTGTTCCGGATCAAGGACTTCCAGGAGCGCCGATGCGGGGTCCCCCCGGAAGTCCGAACTAAGCTTGTCGATCTCGTCCAGGCAGAAGACGGGGTTGCTCGAACCCGCCTTCTTCAGGAGCTGGATGATCTTCCCGGGCATGGCCCCGATATAGGTCCTCCGGTGTCCCCGTATCTCCGCTTCGTCTCTCAGGCCGCCGAGAGACAGCCTGACGAACTTCCGGTTGGTGGCCCGGGCGATCGACTTTGCGATCGATGTCTTCCCCACCCCCGGAGGACCGACGAAACAGAGGATGGAGCCCTTTTTCTTCTGTGAGAGGGTCTGAACCGCGAGATATTCGAGGATTCGCTCCTTCACCTCCTTGAGCCCGTAGTGATCCTCTTCCAGGATCGCCTCGGATTCCTTCATCTCCGTCCTGTCCTTCGTCTTCTCATACCAGGGGAGGGACAATATCCAGTCCACATAGTTGCGGACCACCGTGGCCTCCGCGGACATGGGGGCCATCATCTTCAGTTTCTTTATCTCCTGCTTGACCTTCTGATAGGCCTCCTCGGTCAACCGTTTCTCCTTCAGTTTCTTTTCCAGATCCCGGATCTCGGCCTTGAAGCTGTCGTCTTCCCCCATCTCCTTCTGAATGGCCCTCATCTGCTCATTCAGATAGTAATCCTTCTGGGTCTTCTCCATCTGGGACTTGACCCGCTTTCTGATCCGTCCCTCGACCTCCAGGATCTCTATCTCCGCCATCATCAGGGCGTATATCTTTTCGAGCCGCTCGACGACATCCTCCGTCTCGAGCACCTTCTGCCGCTCTTCGAGCTTCACGTACAGGTGGGCCGCAACCGTATCGGCGAGCTTCGACGGGTCGTCCGTGGCCGACATGGATCCCATGAGCTCGGCGGGGACCTTCCGGCTGATCTTTGCGTACTTGGCAAAGGCGTCGACGATGTTCCGTACCAAGGCCTCCACTTCGGCAGTCGACCGGGGGTTATACCGTTCCTTCAGCTCCTCGACATCGACCAGGAAGAAGTCTTCATTGGGCATATAGTCCTTGATGAAGCCCCTCCTGATCCCCTCGACCAGGGCCTTGACCGTCCCGTCCGGGAGCCTCAGCAGTTGTATGATATTCCCTATGGTACCCGCCGTATAGACATCGTCTTCCGTGGGTTCGTCGATCTCGGCACTCTTCTGGGCGGCCAGGAATATCTCCTTGTCGTGCTGCATGGCATATTCCAGGGCGTTGATCGATTTCTCCCGCCCCACGAATAGGGGGACGATCATATGGGGGAATACGACCACATCCCTCAGGGGAAGGAGCGGTATCAACAACCGGTTGTTCTGCGTCTCTTCCGTTTTTCTATTGAAATCAAACATAGATCTTACTATCCCGTCTTCCCTTGCTTGTTCTCTCCCGCTGTCTCGGAGACCGTTCCGAAGACCAGGATCGGCCTTTCCCTGCTCAAGACCACATCTTCGTTTATCAGACATTCCCGTATGTCGCTCCGCGAGGGGATGTCATACATGATATCCAGCATGGTGTCCTCCATGATGGCCTGAAGCCCCCTCGCGCCCGATTTCCGGTCCGCCGACAGCTTCGCTATGGCCCTCAGGGCATCATCGGTGAAGGTCAGCTTGACGCCTTCTATCTCGAACATCTTTTTGTACTGCTTCACCATGGAGTTCTTGGGCTCGACCAGTATCCTCACCAGGTCATCCTCGATCAGATCGTACAGGGTACCGATGACCGGAAGTCTCCCCACGAATTCCGGGATGAGGCCGTATTTCAGGAGATCCTCGGGACGCACGTCCGACAGGATCTCGCCGACATTCTGTTCCTTCCGGCTTTTGATGTCGGCCCCGAATCCCATGGAGCTCACATTCAATCTCTTTTCGATGATATCCTCCAGGCCGGTGAAGGCCCCCCCGCATATGAAGAGGATATTGGTGGTATCCACCTGGATGAATTCCTGCTGCGGGTGCTTTCTCCCCCCCTTGGGGGGCACGTTCGCCAGGGTCCCCTCGACGATCTTCAGGAGGGCCTGCTGAACCCCTTCGCCGGACACGTCTCTGGTGATGGAGGGGTTGCCGGATTTTTTCGATATCTTATCAATCTCGTCTATGTAGACGATCCCGTGCGATGCACGCTGCACATCGTAGTTCGCGTTCTGGAGGAGACTCAGGATGATATTCTCCACATCCTCCCCGACGTATCCAGCCTCGGTCAGGGTGGTGGCGTCGGCAATGGCGAAGGGAACATCCAGCATCCGCGCAAGGGTCCGGGCCAGGAGCGTCTTGCCCGAACCGGTAGGCCCGATGAGAAGAATGTTGCTCTTCTGGAGCTCGACATCACCCAGTGCAACCCCTGAAAACAATCTCTTGTAGTGATTATACACGGCGACGGAAAGGATCTTCTTCGTCCGCTCCTGTCCTACGACATACTGGTCCAGGAATTTCTTGATGTCCTTGGGCTCGGGAATATCTTCCCTGGTGCCTCTGACATCCCGGTTGCCGTCCTCTTCAACGATGCACCGGCACAGATCTATGCATTCGTCACAGATATAGGCCGTGGGGCCGGCAACGAGTTTTTTGACCTCGTTCTGCGTCTTT
>JAFGSH010000205.1 GCA_016934695.1 Deltaproteobacteria bacterium | reverse complement strand
GTCGTACATGCCCTGAAGAACCAGAGTCAGCTCAATTGCCTGATACTGCGCAACATCCTGACCAGAGGGGATGTGCCGCGGCCGGTTTATTGCCACGATATCAACATGCTTCTCTGGCAACCCTTTCGGGAGGCCGCGCGGGCGATTGTCTCGCAATTGTTTCACAACCCCTTCTACAGCAAATATCTGAAGAGAATAACACAAGACGGGAAGAGCTCCGTGGTGTATCTCAGGGGGTCGAAGTTTATCGGGGACAGGAGCGCCAAGGATCCTCTCGGGCAGTTGATCGACGCCCAGCGGGAGATGGATGTCCCGGTCTTTCTGGTGCCGCAGATGATTGCGTACGGACGCAGGCGGGAGAAAAAGGATAAGAGCCTGACGGACCTGCTGTTCGGTCAGACCGAGAATCCGGGAATGCTGCGGCGGATGATAACCTTCTTCAGATTCTACCACAAGGCCTTTGTCGTGTCCGGTGAACCCGTGAACCTGGCAGAATTTCTGGGGGGCATGGCGGGGAAATCCCGGGAAAGCACCATCTACCTGCTGAGACGTGCAATCATAGACAGGATCGATGCTGAAAAGAGGGCCATCGTCGGGCCGGTTCTCAAGTCGAGGGAGGAGATTGTCGGGATGGTCCTGAGAGACCCGGGGCTGGTACAGTTCATGGAGGAGATGGCCTCGACCGGAAAGGAGGATTACAACGCCATCGTCGACAAGGCCAAGGGGTATCTGCTTGAGATAGCGGCGGGGTACAACGATACCTACGTGGGATTCATGGACCGGATTCTCACTTGGTTGTGGGACAACATATATGACGGTGTGATTGTGGAACGGGAGGGCCTTGCCCGGATGCGAGAAATATCCAAGAAGATGCCCTTCGTCGTGATACCGTGCCACCGCAGTCACATGGATTATCTCCTGATTCATTATGTCTTTTACTACAACAACATCCAGCTTCCCTTTATCGCCGCCGGCGCCAATCTCGGCTTCTGGCCCTTGGGATACTTCTTCAGGAACCTCGGGGCCTTCTTCATCAGAAGGACGATCGGCGGCAATGCCCTGTACGGAGAGGCCCTCGCCAAATACATCAAGACACTCCTCGCGGAAGGGTTCCCCATAGAGTTCTTCATTGAGGGCGGAAGGAGCCGTACCGGAAAGATGGTCATGCCGAAATACGGCCTCTTCTCGATGATCATGCAGGCGTACCGGGAAGCACGCTTTGACGATCTGGCCATTATTCCGGTCTTCGTTGGGTACGACCGAGTGGTGGAAGAGAAGTCGTATCTGAAGGAACTGGAGGGGGGCAGCAAGGAAAAGGAAAAGATCTCCTCCCTCCTGAGGAGCGTCAACGTTCTCAAGAAGCGTTACGGACGGGTGTACATGAATGTGGGGGAACCGATGCTGCTCAAGTCGTATATAGCTTCGCAGGGGGGCCCCATTGAAGAGATGACCCTGTCTGAGCGGAGGGCTCTGTACAGGAGGATGGGATACGAGGTCGTGAATGAGATCAACAAGGTGTCCGTCGTGACGCCTTTTTCCCTGGTGGCCGCGGCGCTCCTGGCCTTCTACCGGCGGGGGATATCCCATGATGATCTGATGAGTATCCTCGATGAATTTTATGACTACCTCGATTACCGCGGGGTGCGGTTTTCGTCCACCTTCGTGAGCAGGGATCGGGCCGTTGGCGATGCCCTGGGGATGTTCGAATCGTCCGGCTTCATATCGAAGATGGGGCCCGAGGAGGATGAGGAGGAGGATGAGCTTGCCGAGACGATATACTCCGTGGATGAGGACAGAAGGCTGAATCTTGAGTACTACAAGAACAATATACTTCATTCTTTTGTCTCTCTGGCCTTCGTATCCATCTCGATCCTCTCCGGCTCCCGTTCCAAGGTATCCCAGGCCGAAGTGATGGCGGACTATACCTTCTTCAAGGCCCTGTTCATGGATGAATTCATATATGACAACAAGGTGGACGACCGCGAAGAAGTCCAGAGGGTTTTGTCATACGCGCATGACAGGGGTCTGATCTTTGTCCATGAAGGTGCCGATGGGGCGGCCTCTGTCGAGGTGACCGGCAGGGGACGGGTATCGCTCCCGTCGTTCGCCGGGCTCGTTCAGAACTATCTCGAGTCGTACTGGGTCGCTTCCAGGGGGTGCGCGTATCTGAAGGACAAGGGGAGACAGGAGAAGGATCTCATCAAGAAGATGTACAAGCTCGGCGTGAAGATGTACAAGAAGGGAGAGATATCCAAGACGGAGGCCATCTCCCAGTCGAACTACAGAAACGCCCTGAAGTTTCTTATGGACTACGGGGCGGTATCGACGATGTCCAGCGAGGGGGACGACAACGGCGCACGGACCTTCTCCCTGGCCGACAAGGGGCGCCTGGAGTCTCTCAGGCGCAAGCTGTTCAAATTCATGAGATAGAAGAAGGGACGGGAAGAGGAAATCCCCCGCATCCCCTCTCTCTTATCCGATACTGTAGAAGGCTTCTTTTCCCCGGTATACCGATTGATCCCCCAGCTCCTCTTCGATCCTGATGAGTTGATTGTACTTTGCGAGCCGTTCGCTCCTGGAGAGGGAACCGCTCTTGATCTGGCCGCAGTTCATCGCAACGGCGAGGTCGGCCATGAAGGTGTCTTCCGTTTCTCCCGAACGGTGGGACACGACAGTGGTGTATCCGGACTCCTTTGCCCGCTCGATGGTCTCGATGGTTTCTGTCAGCGTGCCGATCTGGTTGAGCTTGATCAGGATCGAATTGGCCACGCCGAGGGATATTCCCCGCTCCAGCCGCTTTCTGTTGGTGACAAAGAGATCGTCCCCCACGATCTGGATCTTTGATCCCAGGGTGTCCGTCATCGTCTTCCACCCGTTCCAGTCGTCCTCCGCCAGACCGTCTTCGATCGAGATGATTGGATACCGTTCGACCAGATCGGCGTAAAAGGCGACCAGTTCTTCGGATGTCTTGGCGGGATGCTTCTCCGCGGAGAGGGTGTACGTCCCGTTCCGGAAGAAGGAACTCGCGGCGGCGTCGAGGGCGATGAAGATATCGGTCCCCGGTGCATATCCGCTCTTTTCGATGGCCTCCATGATCAGGAGGAGCGCCTCCTCGTTTGATTTCAGATTGGGGGCGAACCCGCCTTCGTCTCCCACCGCCGTGTTGTAGCCTTTTCCCTTAAGGACGGCCTTGAGGCGGTGGAAGATCTCGCTGCACATCCGGATACCCTCCCTGAAATCGGGGGCTCCGACGGGCATAATCATGAATTCCTGTATATCGACATTGTTGTCGGCGTGCTGCCCGCCGTT
>JAFGSH010000204.1 GCA_016934695.1 Deltaproteobacteria bacterium | reverse complement strand
GAATACATATCCGAGGAGGGTTACAGCCCCACCTATGGCGCACGGCCTCTGAAGCGGGCGCTTCAGCGGATCATAGAAGACAACCTGGCCACGAAGATACTGGAGGGGGATATCGCAGAGGGTGACGACATCGTTGCCGATATGGACGGAAACGGTGAAATAGTCTTTAAGAAAAAAACCAAGGTGTAGATTCAGGCTTGAACAGAGATAAACTTCACTTACATGGGCCTCTTGTGAATGAGGCCGCACAGGAGCGTGTATAGATGAACAATTTGAAGACGGTTATCCTGCTGGGCTCCTTGACAGGACTCCTCATACTGATCGGGGATACTTCGGCGGGAGGAGCGGCGTGGTCATAGCCTTTACCTTCGCGATGGTGCTCAATTTCGGGAGCTACTGGTTCTCGGACAGGATCGTCCTGAAGATGTACAAGGCCAGAGAAGTGTCCGAACTGGACGCGCCTGAGCTCTACTCTCTGGTCAGAGACCTGGCCCTTCGGGCCGGCCTCCCGATGCCCCGGCTCTATGTCGTTCCGGGGAAGGTGTCCAATGCCTTTGCGACGGGGAGGAACGAAAACCACGCGGCCGTCGCCGTCACCGAGGGAATCCTCGGGCTTCTGAGCAGGGATGAGCTTGAGGGGGTCCTCTCCCATGAACTGACCCATATCAAGAACAGAGACATGCTGATCAGTTCCATTGCCGCGACCGTTGCGGGAGCGATCATGATGCTGGCCGGCATGGCGCGGTGGGCGGCGATCTTCGGGGTTGGCAGGGACGATGATGACGAAGGCGGAGGCATATTCGGTCTTATTATCATGGCGATTCTCGCCCCGATAGCGGCGATCATCATACAGATGGCCATCTCACGCTCCCGGGAATATCTTGCCGATGAGGGAGGGGCGCGCATATCGGGGAAACCCTCCGGGCTTGCGAACGCACTGGAGAAACTGTCACAGGCGTCGAGGGTCGCTCCGATGAATGCCAATCCGTCAACGGCCCATCTCTTTATCGTGAGCCCTTTTACCGGCCGGTCCATCGCGAACCTCTTCAGTACCCACCCCCCGGTTGAAAAGAGGGTGGAGCGATTGAGGGCGATGCGGCAGGTCTGATGCTGATCTGCGTCGGTATGGAACAAGACGGGAGGGACCGGGGTCCGGAGCTCAGCTCTCTGTTCCGGTGTCTGTCTCTGCGGTGACTCCGGCCGTGGACATTTCCTGATGTTTATGTTAGGTGTTATTCCCGATACGGCGGGATCAAGAGTACCATTCTGGAGGAGACCATGGTTGAGAATAACGGCGAAAAAGGATTTGTGATAAAAGACAGAAGGCTGTTTGACGAAGAGGGGAGGTCGCGCGAAGATACGGCAAAGGAGGCGGAGGATACAAAGACCGGCCGGCAGCCCGAACAGAAACCTGAAGAAAAGACCCGGGAGGCCGGAAAAGAAAAGGCCGAGCAGAGGAAGGGAGAGCCCTATCAGGTGCCCGAGATGAATTTCCATAATTTTGTGCTCTCCCTGTATACATCGGTCCTTTTCAATCTGGGCGAACTGGCCGATCCCGTGTCGGGTAAAAAGGAGAAGGACCTCAAAGCGGCGAAGCAGACAATAGATATCCTGGGGATGCTGAAGAAAAAAACAGAGGGGAATCTTGATAGCAGCGAAAAGGAACTGATCGAAGGCGTCCTGTCCGAATCACGGATGCGGTATGTGAAAGAATCGGAAAAGCCATGACCGTCAGGCAGTCTCCGGCGAAGGTGAATCTCTTCCTCAGGGTCCTGAGAAAGAGAGCTGACGGGTACCACGACATCCTCAGCCTTATGCAGAGAATAAGTCTCTGCGATGAGATGAGCTTTGACCTGAGGGGCGAAGGGATCGTGTTGAGGTGCCCGGGGAGCACGCTCCCCGAGGACAGGGGCAACATCGTCTACCGGGCGGCTGAAGAAGCTCTTGCCCATGCGCCCGGGCACACCGGCGTAGAGATCACGATACACAAGAAGATTCCTGTAGCGGCGGGGTTGGGGGGGGGAAGCTCGAATGCCGCAACCACCCTTGTCGCACTGAACGAAATGATGGGAACGCCCTGCAGCACAGAGGAACTGATGCGCATGGGGGCACGGCTGGGGGCTGATGTCCCCTTTTTTATTTTCGGGAGGACCGCCTTGGCCTCCGGCATAGGCGATCGCCTCAAACCGGTGGAAGGTATCCCCCGCATATGGTTTGTATTGGTCAATCCCGGGTTTGAGGTTTCCACCGGAGAGATCTATGAAAACTTGAGATTGGGATTGACAAAGGAACCAATAAAATATAGGATGCCCCGATTTATAACGATGTCCCATGTTGCAGAAGGACTTTACAACGATTTGGAGAAGGTGTCTCTGCGTTTGTACCCTGTCCTGTCGGAGATCAAGGAACGGTTGATGGCGAATGGGGCCTCAGCTTCTTTGATGTCGGGGAGCGGTCCCACCGTCTTCGGTATTTTCGAAAGTGAAGGTGCTGCGAGGAGGGCCGAGAGGAAGTTGCAGGAGGCTCGAATCGGATCGGTATTCATGGCACACTCAATATAGTGGGGCGTCGTCAAGCGGTAAGACACAGGATTTTGGTTCCTGCATCCGGAGGT
>JAFGSH010000203.1 GCA_016934695.1 Deltaproteobacteria bacterium | reverse complement strand
GGGCGGAAAGTTTCTCCTCGATCCGTTCATACCCCCGGTCTATGTGATAGATTCTTGAAATCTCGGTCGTCCCTTCGGCTACCAACCCCGCGAGGATCAGAGATGCCGAAGCCCTCAGGTCCGTCGCCATCACCGGGGCACCGCGCAGGCCGGTGACTCCCCTGACGATGGCACTCCCCCCATCGACGGTGATGTCCGCCCCCATCCGGAGCAGCTCATTGACATGCATGAACCGGTTCTCGAAAACGGTTTCCTTGATGATACTGCTCCCGTTCCCCAGACACATGAGTACCATCATCTGCGCCTGGAGATCGGTCGGGAACCCCGGGTAAGGGAGGGTCTGAACATCCACGCTGGTTATGCTTCCGTCACTGACGATGCGGAGCCCCCCCTCCGTGGGGATGATCTCCACTCCCGCCTCACGTAGTTTCACGATCACGGTGTCGAGGTGGTCCGGCCGGCACCCCCGGATGGTGACATCCCCCCCGGCGATCCCCGTCGCGATCATATAGGTCCCCGTTTCAATCCGGTCGGGGATGATCTGTGCTTCAACCGGCCGGAGGGTCTCCACTCCTTCGATCTCTATGACATCGGTCCCCGCACCGCTGATCCGCGCCCCCATACCGTTCAAGACATCGGCGAGATTGACGACCTCCGGTTCGCTGGCCGCGTTCTCAAGGACGGTCGTCCCCTTCGCCAGCGTGGCTGCCATCATGATATTCTCGGTCCCGGTCACCGTCGATATGTCGAAATAGATGGTAGCTCCCCGGAGTCGTGGAGCGCTGGCCTCGACATAACCTTCACGAAGATCGATCTCAGCCCCCATCGCCCGGAGGGCCTTCAGATGCAGATTCACCGGCCGAGCCCCGATCGCGCACCCCCCGGGGAGCGATACCCGTGCCCTTCCTTCCCGTGCCACGAGCGGTCCGAGAACCAGGATCGAGGCCCTCATGGTCCTGACGAGATCGTACGGGGCCTCACGACTTGTGATTGTGCCCGTATTGATCCTGAGCGGTTTCCCTTCTTCGATCTCGGCCCCGAATCCGGCCAGGAGCCGCTTGACCGTTCTCACATCCGCAAGGTCGGGGACATTATGGTATGAATTCCATCCGCCGGTCAGGAGCGACGAAACGAGAACAGGGAGCGCCGCGTTCTTGGCACCGCTGATCTGGACCTGGCCACACAATTGTTCGCCCCCCTGAATGACAATCCTATCCATCTTTTCATTCCCTTTTCCGTGCCAGGACAACTCGCTCTATCCCGGCATAATCTCGGTGAAAGACCATATCACAGTAGCTGTTCTCATGCAGCATTTTCTCAACGGCATCACGCTGACCCGCCCCCATTTCCAGGACAAGCCACCCTCCGTCACTCATGAACGGCGGCGCCCCCTCGATAATGTTACGATGCATCTCCGTCCCTCCCGGACCGGCAACCAGTGCCTGGCAGGGTTCGTGCTCCCGCACCTCCGCAGAGAGATACCCGTATTCCCCTTCAGAGATATAGGGGGGATTCGAAACGACAATATCATACACCCCCTCCACCTGATCGAACAGGTCGGCACAGACAAACGAAATGTTTTGATGGACACCATTTCTCCGGGCGTTTCCGGCTGCGACGGCAAGGGCCTTCTGAGAAAAATCGGTGGCCTTAATGATAGCCCGGTGCAACTCAGAGGCGAGGGCGACACTGATCGCCCCGCTCCCCGTCCCGATCTCCAAGATCCTGGCATCGGGGATCCCCTCCTCCCGACAGAGCCTCACCACCGCCTCAACCAGGATCTCCGTGTCGGGCCTCGGGATGAGGACATCCGGCGTCACCGCAAAGGTGAGCGACCAGAACTCCTTGACCCCGGTGATATAGGCGATGGGCTCCGCCCGCATTCTCCGCGCCACCATGGAACGGAACCGATCCACCTCCACGCCGGTGGGCTCGTACTCCGGGTGGGCGAAGAGGAACTGGCGATCCCTCCCGATGCAGTGCGCGAGCAGGACCTGGGCATCCAGTTCGGGCGTTTCCGATAGCCCCTCGAGCCGCATTCCCGTTTCCTGGAGGATTTGCAAACAGTTCATATCATGGTCCCTACCGGTCAATTTCTTCCGGTCAAACATTCTCCTGTCGCTTCGTGTATCGTAAAAAAATCTTCATTGCAACAGGTGAAGCAGGCATATCCTCTCTATGATGCTGACGGGCCTTCTCCCCGGATGCCATGAAACCGATGGATCAGATGGGTTATTCCTTGCAACGGAATTGCGGGGTGTGTTACGGTTTACCCGTCACCGTATTTGAGCTTTTCCTACCCATATTTTTCTTACACCCCACAAGGAGGAGACCCATGTATGCCTTTGAGCTTTCAGAAGAAAGAAAAAGGTACCAGGAACTCGCGCGACGGTTTGCCGAGACGGAGGTCAGGCCGCTGAATGGCAGATTCGACGATGACTGGGAAACGCACATCTACATGTCACAGGTGCTCAGGAAGGCAGCCGCCCTCGGGTTCATGGGGCTGCCTATTGCCACCGAATACGGCGGCTCCGGGGCCGACGGCATGACCGTCATGGCCGTCCTCGAAGAGCTGGCAGCCGTGAACGGAGGTGTTGCCTGCGTGATCGGTGACACCTGGTTCGCCCAGACACCGATCGTTATTGCGGCGAACGAAAAGCAGCGAAAGCGGTTTCTCACCCCTCTCGCCTCCCGTGAAGAGCCCAATCTCGGGTGCATCTGCATGACCGAACCGGCATCGGGGGCGGATATCGAAGACCCCCGGATGCATTTGCGAACAGTCAAGACGATCGCCACCGAGGACGGCGACCACTACGTTATCAACGGCGTCAAGATGTGGCCGAGTAATGCCGGAATCGCCTCCCACTATGTGGTCATCGCCACGACGGATCCGAGAGAGGAGGAAAAGGGATCCTGCATCTTCGTGGTTGAGGAGGGAACACCGGGACTCTCCTTCGGGAAGATCGAACGGAAGATGGGAATGCCCGAGGACCAGAACCGTGAGGTGGTCTTCGAAAATGTCCGCATCCCCAAAGAGAATCTGCTGGGGAAGATCGGGGACGGACAGCGGATCCTCCAGACGACCGTCGCCTACAACCGGCTCGGGGCGGGGATGATCTCCGTCGGGATAGCGCGGGGCGCCTTCGAGTACGCCCTGCAGTATTGCAAGACACGGGTCGTGGGGGGAAAACCGCTCACCGAACACAGCCTGATATCGGCCCGGTTTGCCGACATGGCAACCAAGATTGATGCGGCCCGGCTCCTCGTCTACCGTGCCTCCTGGTCGCTCAAAAAGCGCGATCCCCACCGGGCGCGCTATTCCGATATGGCCAAGGTCTACGCGACGGATACGGCCATGGAGGTCACCTCGCATTGTGTCCAGTTGATGGGATCTTACGGATATTCACGGGAGTATCCCGTCGAGAAGTACATGCGTGACGCCAAGATCGTGCAGATCTATCTCGGTCCGAACGAACTGGTCCAGCAGCTGATCGGCGAGAGCCTGTAGAGAAAAAAGGAGGGGGATTCCCATGGGAATCCCCCTCCGGCAAAGCAACGGAGCCGATACGATCAGATCGTGAAGGACTCTTCGAGCATTTCAACAGGAGTCTTGTCGCCCAGCTTGATTGCCTTGAACCGCGCTTCCACGGTGGTCAGAACATTCGCCGCAAAATACTTCGCCGAGGCAACCTTTCCCAGATAGAAAGCAACTTCACCATTATTCTTTCCAAGTTCACGTTGTGCTTCAGGTGTATCAGCGCCCGCTTCTTTGAACAGGGCGTTCAGTTTCTCGGAGGCAATTGCCGCCGCATCCAGCAGCCGCCAACCGACCACGACATCTCCCATGACCATCAGGAAGGGACGGGTGTTGATGAGGGGGGCCATGAATTCGCCGCCCTTCAGCCAGGTCCCGAACTGCATCAACATATCTCCGAGCGCCGCTGAGGCCTCTCCCAGGTATCCGGCGTAGTCCTTGATCCCTTCGATTGCCTTGCACTGCTCGACGGTGGCGCCGATCTCGGTGAGGAGGTTCATCGCGTTCTGCCCCTTGCGCTGGCCCAGCTTTCTGAAGACCAGGTCGAGGGACTGGATGGCGTTTGTCCCCTCATAGATGGGAGCGATCTTGCAGTCACGCATATACTGCTCGACCGGATACTCCTGGCAGTACCCGTAGCCGCCGTAGACATCCATGGCCAGCGAGCAGAGTTCCACGCCCTTGTCGGAGCAGTAGGCCTTGATGATCGGGGTGATCAGCTCCACGAACCCGTTCCATTTCTCACGCTCTTCCTCCGTCTCGGCGATCTCGGACATGTCGATACAGTAACCGCACCAGTAGTTCATCGACCGCATCCCCTCCACATGGGATTTGAGACAGAGCAATGAACGACGGATATCGGGGTGTCTGATGATCGGGACACCCTCCGGCGACGGGGAGGTCATGTCACGGCTCTGGACACGTTCCTTGGCGTACGCAATGGCGTGCTCCAAGGCTGCCGTGGCGTGATCGAGCCCCTGCATCCCCGTTCCCAGGCGGGCCTCGTTCATCATCTGGAACATGATCTTCATCCCATCCCGCTCGTTCCCGAGGAGTTCACCGATGCACTCGCCGTTCTCGCCGAAGTTCAGGGTCGCCGTGGCCGAACCCTTGATCCCCATCTTGTG
>JAFGSH010000202.1 GCA_016934695.1 Deltaproteobacteria bacterium | reverse complement strand
CAGGTAATACACACAACACCAGAACCAACAGCAAAGCCCCCGCCCGAAAGACGGGGGCTTTCGTGTGTCAGGACAGCTTCCATGCCGCTCGCATGGGGCGGGAGATCACCGGTCGAATGCGGGTTCCGCTTCCTCCCGGCGTCTTTTTCAGCATCCGCCATTGTAAGACCGCCCGTAACGTGATAGGAGATTCGCACCTCCGGCTGTCGGAGGAAGGCACAATGCTCCTGTATGCAGGATAGAAAGTGTGTGACCATGAATCGCAGCAATGAAACTCTCGACGCCCTTTTCCATCCCCGCTCCGTCGCCCTCGTGGGTATCACGACCGCCAACCCCCAGCACTGGACCCGCGCTTTCCTCGAAGGCTACCTCGCCTTCGACTTCTCTTCCCGGGGCAGGCTCTATCTTGTCAACCCCAAAGGGGGCACTGTGGCAGGCTGTCAGGTGTACCGTAGCATCCAGGACATCCCCGACACGCTGGACTTTGTCGTGGGGCTGGTCCCCGCCCGGAGCGCCCCGCAGCTGGTCGAAGACGCGGCGGCCAAGGGGGCCCGATGCGTCCAGTTCTGCACCGCCGGCTTCAGCGAGATCGATGATAAAGAGGGAGAACGGCTGGAGGAGGAACTCCTCCGCGCCGCCCGCAGGCACAATGTGCGGATCATCGGACCGAATTGCCTGGGGATATACTGCCCGGAGGCGCGCATGTCCTTCAGCGAGATCTTCCCACGGGAGAGCGGCCCGGTGGGGTTCATCAGCCAGAGCGGCGGCAACTCGAATTATCTGATCCGCCAGGCCGCGCTGCGCGGCGTCCGCTTCAGCAAGGCTATCAGCTTCGGGAACGCGTGCGACCTGAACGCGAGCGACTTCCTGGAATACCTGACCGACGACCCGAAGACACGGATTATCGCCATGTACCTCGAAGGAATCAAGGACGGCCCCCGGTTCCGCCGCGCGCTCCAATACGCGGCGGCAAAGAAGACCGTGGTGCTGCTCAAAGGCGGAGCCACGCCCGCCGGGACACGCGCGGTGATGGGACACACGGCATCGCTGGCAGGGAATCGCACCATCTGGGAATCGCTCTGCCGCCAGATGGGGGTGATCCAGGTTCACAATCTTGATGAGCTGGCCGACGTCCTGGTGACGCTTGTACTGCTGCCCGTACCCGACGGCAGGCGGGCGCTCCTCTTCGGCGCCGGGGGCGGTTCAAGTGTCATCATCGCCGACGAATTCGAACGGCGGGGGGTGCTACTGCCCCAGCTGCCGCAGCAGGTCGTCAGGGAACTGCGCGAATTCAGCCAGGCGGAAGGCAACTTCTTCAACAACCCCATCGATTACTCACAGAGCATGGCGCCGTCGAATGTCAGGCGCACCCTGGAGGTCCTGGCGCGCTGGGGGCAGTTCGATTTCATGGTGTGCTTCCTGGTCCCCACCCAAACCTCGCGGGTGAGAGAGCTGCGGGACTTCTTCCTCAGGTTCGAGGGCATCGGAAAGCCCATGGCGATTGTGATAGTGACCAGCATCGTCCCCGAAGAAGCGGGCACCATCTTCGAGCCGATCAAGGCCTACGCAGCCGCCGGGTATCCGCTCTATTTCTCCTTTGCCGGCGCCGCCAACGCCATCAATCTGGCGCTGACCCACTACGAACGGCAGGCCACCAGGCAGGAGAGGCTCCGTTAAGAGGCCGCCGCGCCCGCCCCTCGTCCCGGCAAACCGGGCCGCCCGGAGACAGGCACAATGGCCGCAAATGAAAACCCCCCGCGGAAGATTGTTTCTCGCGAGGGGTTGGTGAGAACCGCGAATGCCGTCGTGTCCTTACGCCGGAGTCACTCATTCATGTTCTTGGTCTTAATTGGGTGGCAATCACCACGAAGACCCTGTGATGTGTCTTTTTAAATTACCTCCGCTAAGATGACTCATCACGAACATCGCAGTATCTCGATCGTTCAGTTCTCTTATCGGTCGATTGCTCCATTTCTTTAATTGCCTCACCAGAAAAATCGATAATCGGCAATCCATCTTTTCTTTTATATATAAGATAAACTCGTCGATCCGTGTTGTCAAGGGGGCACCTCACCTCCCCTGGCCTGAGAAAATCAAGCAAGATCAATTTGTTGTGTATTTCGATTGCACTAACCTGACGGAACAAATGAACAAGCACACATATCCTGTGAAAAGGAGTCAAATAACCATTTGCTTCTCCACGGTCTTTTGTAGTAGCTATCGGTCGTCATCGTATGGCAACAGCATCAGATGCAAGGAGATCGACGATGCCCTTTCCCACTCTTCCGGAAGAATTTTTCAGGCCCACTTCGGTCGCGGTCATAGGCGCCACCAAAAAAGCAGGCTTTGGCGGCGGCATCCCTGCCTTTCTGAAACGATACGGTTACGGCGAGCGGCTCTACCTGGTCAATCCCCGCGAAACGGAGATCGAAGGACTGCCCGTGTACCGGCGCGTCGTCGACATTCCCCACCGGATCGACCTGGCCATCATCATCGTACCGAAAGAGCACGTGTGTCCCGTGATCCGGGACTGCCTCGAAAAGGGCATTCGCGCCATCATCCTCGAATCGGCAGGGTTCGGCGAGACGGGACCCGAAGGAGCGGCGCTCGAAAAGGATATCAAGACGCTCCTCCAGGGGAGCGGCACCCGCCTGATCGGCCCCAACTGCGTGGGCCTGATTAATCCCCATGACCGTTTCGCCTCCACGGAGGTGGCCTTCGACGAAATTCGTCCCGGGAACGTGGGGGTCATCGCCCAGAGCGGGGTGTTCGGCAATATCGTGGCCGACTGGGCGCCCAGCCAGGATCTCGCCTTGAGTACGCTGGTAACGATCGGGAACCGTATCGATGTCGACGAAGCGGATATGCTCTACCACTTCGGCGCCGATGAGAGGACCGACGTTATCGTCCTGTATCTGGAAGGGGCAAAAAACGGGCAGCGATTCATGACGGCGGCCCGCGATGTGTCTTTGAAAAAACCGGTCCTGGTCTATAAAAGCGGCAGGACCGAGGTGGGGAAACGGGCTGCCGCCTCTCATACGGGAAGCATGGGCGGCGACGACGCCCTCTACGATGCCTTCTTCCGTCAGTCCGGCGTTATCAGGGCCTCGACGTTCCAGGAACTCTTCGATCTCGCCCGTGTCTTCTCACGCGAGCCGCTCATGAAAGGATCTAATATCTCTGTAGTTACCGCCTCGGGGTCTCTCGGTGTCATGGCGGCCGATGCCGCCTTTCAACTTGGATTACACTTTCCCGAGCTGGGGCACGATACGGTGGCGGCGGTTCGGGTGCAGGCCCCCGCGTGGATGAATGTCAGAAATCCTCTTGATGTGGGGCCGTCCGGGCTCTTCGGCATTGCCCTTGAAGCGGCCCTCAGGGACGAACAGGTCGACGGTGTCATCGCCATCCCGGTGATACCGGGGACCATCATCAAATCATATGTGGAAGCGGGGTTCGATCCGTCCGTCACGTACGGCGAGGCCGAGAAGATTCGGAAAGCCGCCCCGGAAAAACCGGCGCTCGTCTACACGGTGGGGAGTGATTTTTGGGTCCGGCTCGTCAAGGACCTGTTCGGCCCTCACCTGACGATAGTCAGTTCCCCCGAAACGGCGGCAAAGGCGCTCTGGGCGCTTGATCGCTACCATCGATTTCGGAACAAAGCCGCACGAGAATAAGCCGTGATATTCCTGGAGGAGGATCAGTATATCCTTGACGCTAGTGCGCTTTTTCGATACTTTTTCCCGTCAGGAGTGCTGTCCTACCCAAAAATCCTATCTTCTTAAAGGAGGAACACCATGGCATCCGAAAACATCAAAAAGCTGCATCAGGTCTTGCTGGACAACCCCGAGCTTCACGTCCGGCTCATTACCGCGCTCGGCGAGCTCAAGGTGGCCGCGGGCGAAGGGTTCGCGGCGTAAGATGTCTTCCCGGCCATTCTGCTCGCCCAAAAGGCCTTCGAAGAAAGCAACGCCATCCGGGGGGGCGGATACTCGATCGAATTCAAATGCCACTACGAGGAGCAGGAGGGGAGACGGCAACCGGCCGGTTTTCCTCGTTCCTGCACGAGGACTTGCGCGTATTTTTTGCTGAAGCACCCACGGCATGAGCGGTCCCATGAACATCCTCCTCATCCCAGCTCCGGCCTTCGAATGGAGGCGTTTCCGCTCCTACCAGCCGATCGGCCTGTACAGCATGCAGGCCGTCGCCGCACAGGCGGGGTATACCGTCGATGTCCTTGACCTCGAGAGTCTGGTAGCGCTGGAGGAGTCGCCCACCGACAGCCGGATCGGAGACGAGATCTGTAGTCTCTTCGATCCGGCCGATTACGACATCGTCGGGTTCACCACTATCAGCGGTATCTTGCCCATCACCCTCTGCGTGGCGGAACGGGTCCGGGCCGCCAATCCCGAGGCGTGCATCGTCCTGGGCGGACCCCATGTCTCCTTCCCGGATACAGCAGGGCAGGTCCGGTAGGACCAGCCCTGCCGATATGGCGCAGATACCGGAGACGACCCTTTGCAGAGCAGCTTCGTCAGGTTTTTTAAGCGGGGGAAAGGAAGTCCCGGTCCTCGCGTCCGATACACCGGACTCCCTGAAGAGATACGCCATACGCACAAAAGAAAGCCCCTCGCGGAAGGTTCCTTCTCACGAGGGGCTTACGAGAACCGCTGATGCCGTTGTGTCTCTACGCGGGAGTCATTTGATCTCTGTACTTGGTCTTAACCGGGTGGCAATCACCACGAAGACCCTGTGGAGTATCCTTTTATTTATCTCCGGTAAGATGACTCATAACGAGCAACGCAGTATCTCGATCGTTCAGTCTTCTTATCGGTATATCCCCCGGTTTCTTTAATGCCCCCCAAGAAAAAAGGGGAACCGGGATTTTTCTGTTCCGTTGGCTATAAAATAAGGCCGGTGATGATTGTCAAGAGGCGGCACACCCTTGCCAATGCTGAGTATTGAAAAAAGCCTTCCGCAAGTCGGTAAGACGAGAGGGGAAAGAAAGAGGGGGTGTTTCTATTTACACCCGGGTGGCAAAAAGCAAGACCTGACCCCTATGACCTATGGTGTTTTCATTCGTAAGCGGTCTGAATCGTCACGGTGACCTTTTTGCTCGGGTCGGGTCTGGTCGCGTCGCCGAAATATTGCCTATAGAGCCTCTTCAAGGCGCTTCCGCTGCCACGCAGCTTGCACCTGTCGGGGTCGGGCCTGTCATCCGCGATGCATATGCAGCCTCTGGAATGTCCGGGTTCCGTGCCGCCGTGTATCTCCACCGGGCCGCCCGCGTTACGGTTGATGTGCCCTCTTCTCCATGTCCCGTTATCATTATAATAGATGACGGATGTGACGTTCTTCAACTGAATGACGCCGTTGGGTCTTCTGCCCGTAGGACCGACAAACGCGTCGTACCGGCCGACGCCGATGGAGCTGAAATTGTTGTTGTTGTTTTCAAACGGCAGTTCCAGCGTATAGCAGAAGAACTCGCCGTTCACCCACAACTCCCCCAGCGTGCAGCCGCCGCTCGATGGTTTCAATGTCCGCCTGACCACGATGTCAACAGGTGCGTCAAGCGCCTTTTTCATGTCCGTCAGGAGCTGAAGATTATAGTTTTTATTTCCTTCATTCATGCTGTTGACTTTGCTGTTGAGCCATTCGGCCCGTTGATCCAGGCTGGCCTTCCAGTCTATCAGCCGCTGCCGCTCAGCCAGCAGATTGGACCTCCATTCCATGCAGGCGCGATACTGGTCTTCGGGAAAGGTGCCGCTGCACTGACTGGTATAGTTGGCGGTTTCCGCCTCATATGAAGAGCGCGCCCCTTCGTAATCTTCGACTTCCTGATACTGTTCGAACAACTCGACGCATATGGGGTGGGTGTTGTCTGTTATGCGTCTGTCGATATCCATGATTGTTTCATACCGTTCGGTCAGGTCCTCCTTTACACTTCTGGGGATAGCACCCGACTCCCTGACCTTAGGCATGAGTTCTTTGACTGCCTCGAATTCCGGTGTTGCACCGGCGGAGCACCGAAACGGCTCAGTCGCGTGCGCGGTCGAGAGGCCCACCAGCAGGCAGACAAGGAGCGCTGGTATCGCATTGAGGTACGCCTTGTTCATGTCACTTCCTCCTTCTTGCATGGGGATTCGGGGCATATGCCTGAAAATGCACCCCTGGGTTTCAAGGTCATTCCGTCACGCGCCACCGCTTTAAGCGCCTCCGCTCAACGAGCCTCAGCATGCAGGACACCGTCGCACCCAATACCAGACTCATGCCGATGCCAGGCCAGACATCGTCTCGATATGCCACGAAAAATACTGTCCCTATAAAAAATACCACCCACCCGACCGTCGCGGTATACGGGCGGTCATCGAGATGGCCGCGCAAGAGCGCATGGAAGTCGATCGGGCCATGGCAGGCCTTGCAATACACAACCCGCTTGATCTGATGGATGTCCCTTTCGAGATCGCCGGACCAGTGAATCCCCTCGCCGCCGATAGCGATGCCGGAGCTCAACATCTCGATATCGGAATCTTTTTCAAACGCGGCGAAGCAGTTCGGGCATCTGAATCTGTCCGGCTTCGTACCCATCTTCAACCCTCCGCACGGACCGGCCCGCCCACTTCGCGGCCGGCTCCTCCACAAAAACAAAAACCCCATCTCTCATTCCGAGAAACAGGGCCTCATGATGACGGGCATGCAATCCCTCCCCCGGGGATTACGGCCGTCCAGAACCACACATGGTGCGTGCGCGATCAGTGGAATCAGTTAGATCACTAACTCCGTTATGGTGCCTTGTCAAGGGAATATTCCGGCGAGGCTTTCACTCGATCCCGGAGAAGCTGTCCCTTCCGCAGACACACAAAGGGCCGGTTTTTGAGAACCGGCCCTCGCGTTCCAAGATGGTTACAGTTTGAAGAGCAGGTCGGCGTAGGTCGGCACCGGCCACAGGTCCGCGGGGACCAGCATCTCCAGCGCGTCGATATCGCCCCGCAGGGCCAGCATGGACGGAAAGACCCTGTCGCGGTAGGCCTCGGCCTGTCTGACGGTATCGGCGATCTTCCGCGCCCGTGCCGTCGCCCCTTCCAGCTTCTCCAGACGTTTATAGGCGGAGGCCAGGGAGGCGCTGACCTTCTTCAGGAGATCTTCCTGGACCGGGGCGGGAAGGGACGCGTCCTTCAAACCGGCAATTGAGTCTGACAGCAGGGTCGCGTATTCGATCCCGGCGGGGATGAACTGTCTCCTGGCCATGTCGATGGCCGTCATCGCCTCGATGTTGATCTGCTTGGCGTAGATCTCGACATAGGTCTCGAAGCGCGAGTGCAGCTCCTTGGGCGAAAGCACGGCGTACTTCTCGAAGAGCTTGAGGGCTTTCGGGGTCACGAAGGCCTTCAGGCCGTCAACGCAGTTGCCCACATTGGGCAGGCCCCGTTTTTCGGCCTCTTTCACCCAGGCGTCGGAATAGTTGTTGCCGTTGAAGAGGATCCGCCTGTGTTTCCTGTAGATGTCCCGGATGATCGCGCCGACTTCGGCGTTCTTGTCTTTGGCCTTTTCCAGGCGGGTGGCGATCCCGTCGAGGGCCTCGGCAGCGATGGTGTTCAGCGCGACATTCGCCCCGGCGATCGACTGCGCCGAGCCGACCATCCGGAATTCGAACTTGTTGCCGGTAAAGGCGAAGGGCGACGTCCGGTTGCGGTCGGTGTTGTCCCTCGGAATCGCGGGGAGCGTCTCGACGCCGACATGCAGGACCTGCGGGTCCTTCGTGGAGAGCTTTTCGCCCTTCGATATCTTCTCCAGGATCTCCGTCAGCTCGTCCCCCATGAAGATGGAGACGATGGCCGGGGGTGCCTCGTTGGCGCCCAGGCGGTGATCGTTTCCCGCCGTGGCGCAAGTGGCCCGCAGGATATCTGCGTGGGTGTCGACCGCCTCGATCATGGCGCTCAGGAAGATGAGGAACTGGACGTTGTCGCTCGCCGTGGTCCCCGGATCGAGCAGGTTGACGCCGTCGCTCGTGGAGAGGGACCAGTTGTTGTGCTTCCCCGAACCGTTGATGCCGATATAGGGCTTCTCATGGAGCAGGCAGACCAGGCCCTGCCGGAGCGCAACCTTCTGCATCGTCTCCATGACCAGCTGGTTGTGATCGGTCGCGATGTTCGTGGTCGCGAAGATGGGGGCCATCTCATACTGGGCGGGGGCGACTTCGTTATGCTGGGTCTTGGAGGTGATTCCCATCTTCCAGAGTTCGATGTTCAGGTCACGCATGTAGGCAGAGACCCGGTCCTTGATGGCTCCGAAGTACTGATCTTCCAGTTCCTGCCCCTTGGGGGCGGGGGCGCCGAAGAGCGTCCGGCCGGTCAGCATCAGGTCGAGCCTTTGCATATAGAAATCCTTGTCCACCAGGAAGTACTCCTGCTCAGGTCCGACGGTGGAAACGACCCGCGTGGCGGTGGTATTGCCCAGCGCCCGCAGGACCCGCAGGGCCTGTTTTGAGACGGCAACCATGGACCGCAGGAGGGGGGTCTTCTTGTCGAGCGCCTCCCCGTGATAGGAATAGAAGGCCGTCGGGATCGTCAGGGTGACGTTGCCGCTCTCGTCGGTCTTCAGAAAGGCGGGGGAGGTGCAGTCCCAGGCCGTGTAGCCCCGGGCCTCGAAGGTGGCGCGCAGCCCGCCGCTGGGGAAAGAGGAGGCGTCAGGCTCGCCCTGGATCAGCTGCCTGCCGGAAAATTCCGTGATGCAGCTTCCGTCCGCGGTCGCGGAGATGAAGGAATCGTGCTTCTCGGCGGTGAAGCCGGTGAGGGGCTGAAACCAGTGCGTGTAGTGCGTCGCTCCCTTTTCGATGGCCCAGTCCTTCATGGCGCCGGCGATCACGTCGGCGATATCGGGGCGCAGCGGGGTGCCGTTTTCGATCGTCTCCATCAAGGCCTTGCATATCTCCTTGGGCAGGCGTTGCTTCATCACCTTGCTGTTAAAGACATTGGAACCAAAAATCTCTGTGACGTCCATGCTGTTCTCCCTTTCGTTGGTATCCGGTGCTTCTGTTCGAGTCTCGCCATGCAAGATTTCTCTCTGCCCGCAAGTAAGAGCAAGAGACATACCAATCTCTGATTTTCAGTCTTATACCATAGTTACGCGCAAACCGTCTCTCGGAATCCCGCAGCGAACAAAACATTTCTGTCGGCACGGCGTCCGATTCCTACAAGTTTGTATCATCAATCCCCGCGCCGCTCACCGTCATGCGCCGGGCTCTCTTTCGTGCCGCACCGAAAGTGCTTGACAACGGGCGCGATATGGTATAGGGAGGCCGCGGTTAAACAGGACGGTAGTCAATCATGTCTTATCGCCTGCCCGGCCGGCCTCCAGCCTCCGGGCGTCTTTATGATATCCTGACTGCTCGCAATCCTACCACGCAATTGAGGTGTCCGCATGTTTTTACCGTTTCCGACTGTGCCCCCCGATATCTGCTGCATCTTTTCATTCCTGCTCATCTTCACCATGTTAGACGATTCGTTGTGGCAATAAACCGGACAGGATACATTGTAAAGGCTTATCCAGCGACCTTCCCCACCGGCGCAAGGTAGATCACGAACTCGTCGGTCCCGTCAACCCCTAGGAGCCGGTCCATCTCTTCCTGATCATACGCGGCCATCGCGCACGTCCCCGCCCCGATCGCCTCGCAGGCGAGGTAGAGGTTCTGGCAGACGTGCCCGGCATCGAGGGCGATCACCTTGTGTGCGGCCCCTCCGTAGCGCCACTCCATCCGGTACGGCACGGCCGTCCAGATGAAGGTGACCGCCGCCTCCCCCGGAGAGACCTGTCCGAACGCCGCCCCCACGATCCGCTGCGCCAGGCGGTCATCCGTGCATTCCAGAAGAAGCTGGTGCTCCAGGGGGAGGTACCGGTACAGACCCCGGTCGACCCCCGCGACGTTCAGGACGCAGAGGTAGGTCTCGATGGCGTGGCGGCACCCCGCCGACGGAACCGTCCGATAGGCGTGGCCTTCGTCGATACGCTCCCGGATCCCCTGCGTCGCCCAGAGGAGGAACGAGAGCTCCTCGACGGTCACCGGTTCGTCCCGGTAGGTCCTGCGGCTCCGGCGGTTTCCGATCGCCGTTATCAGATCAATCCGGCCGACACCTCCGCTCTGCGGGGGGAGGTCGATCCGCGTCGCACCTTCCGCAAACGGCTTTTCGATCGGGGGAGGAGCGATCCCCCGGCTCTGGGCGGTGGCGGAGAAGTCGACGGTCTTGCGGACCGTGTCCTTCAAAAAGAACCGGCCCTGTTCGAGGAGCGACTGCGCCATGGTGATCCCCCTTTCTGTGAAGATGCCCGTTTATTCCGATGCGCCTTCCGCTTCTTCATAACTGTCGGGGGTGAAGCGCGGCGTGCAGACGGCCATGAAGAGCAGGTCCTTCTCGCCGGTGTTCGTGATCCGCTGCGGGCAGCCCGGCGGGATCAGGACGACGTCCCCCGTGCGGACCTCCGCGGGGGGCAGATCGCCCACCTCCACACGCCCGTTCCCCTTGAGGATCAGGTACCGCTCCGCCGCCCCCCGCAGGCGGTGGCGCCTGGTGGTAACCTCCGGCTCCACCCTCACGCGTGCTATCGAGACGGCTTCGTCCTCCGCGGAATTCCACAGCTCAAAGATGAAGCATCCCTCGTCCGTGTAGTACTCATTTCCCGAATCCATTCGGACCATCTGTTCCTTCATTGTTTCCGTACATCCTTTCTGCAGACCTCTACCATCTATCCTGCCACCGGATGGATGTAATTTCCAGGATAAATATGCCGACAAACGATTGACCTGTGCCCCGCTGACAGGTATATCATGGACCTCAGAGGGAGAGCGAGAGAAACGAAAGACAGGAGAACCACCATCAAGACGAGATTCGGCCCCATACGGACCGTGGAGGGGGAGAATGACAGCCGCTATCCCTACTGCCGGTCCCTCTTCATCGACGACGACATCACGGCCCTGATCGATCCAGGGGCGGGTGTGCGCCCCCTGACCGAACTGAAGCGCAAGCACCACATCGACATGGTCTTCAACACGCATTTCCACTTCGATCATATCGCCTGCAACTACCTCTTCGACACCTCCCGGATCCTCATCAACGACAAGGAGGCCCCCCTCCTGCGCGACCGGAGGGAGATCCCCCGGGTCATCGGCATCGAGGAGGTGCACGGGAAGGGGTGGGTCGACGGCTGGCTGGAGCGGATCGCCGATCCCGCAACCGAGAAGAGCCCCTACTCCCCCCAGAACAACCACGAGTGGTGGCTCTCCACCGGGAGGGTGGACGGGGAGTACCACTGGGGAGAGGTGCTGGATCTCGGGAAGGTGCGGATGCACATCATCGGAGCCCCGGGGCACTCCGGCGGATTCAGCTGCATGTACTTCCCCCGGTACGGCGCGATCTATGTGGCGGACCTGGATCTCACACCCTTCGGCCCCTGGTATGCCGGGTCCGACGGCGATATCGATCAGTTCATCGCATCGTGCCGCACGATCGAGGAAGTCGACGCCGAGTATTTCATCACCGGCCACGAGATGGGGGTCCTCGGCAGAGGGGAGTTCCGGGCGGGGATGGACCGGTACCTGGCGGTGATCGACGAGCGGGATGAAAAGATACTCTCCGCCCTGTCTTCGCCCCTATCTCTGGAAGAGGTGGCCCGGCTCGGGCTGATCTACGGCAGGAGGTTCCACGTGGATGCCTGGGTGTACATGTGGGAATTCATAACGATCAAAAAACACCTCCAGCGGTTGGAACGCCACAAACGGGTCTCACGGATCGGCGACCGCTTCGCCGCCGCATAGGGACGGCCCCGGACGCACCCTGACCCCCGAAGAGTGCAGAGAATCACTGCGCACCCCGCCGCTCGTGCCCGACACGTATCACGGCCCGGCTGCTATTCCGCGGCGCCTTCCCGGGCGACGAAACCCTGCGTCCCCAGGCCGGTCGCCGACGACGTCCCGGCCTTCTGGGCGAGGTATGCCGCGCCGAGCGTCTTGATGTGGCTGTCCACGTTGTCGAAGTAGTTCAGGTGGATCTGCTCCTCGTCGATGATCTCCTCGAAGAGCTTCATGGTGACGCTGTCGCCGTTCTCCCGGCAGACCAGCAGAAACTGGTTGTAGACGTCGATCGTGTGGTCCTCGAGAGCCGAGTCGAAGGGGAACATGGCCTCGACCTTCTGTCCCTTCTTGGCCTTCGCGGCCGCCTCCGCCGTCGGCTCTCCCCCCAGTTCCTTGATCCGCTCCGCGAACATCTCCGCGTGGCGCATCTCGTCGACGGCGATCAGCTTGATCTTCGCGGCCAGCTCGCCGTAGTCCATATCATCCAGGTTGTAGTGCTGGTTCATGTACTGGTAGATCGCCTGCAGCTCCATCGCCCGCGCCTTGTTCAGTGCGTCGACGACCTTTTCCCGTCTTTTTTTCATGGTATCCTGCGCCATGGCACACCCCCCCGTCTCGTTCAACGATTCATACCCGGTACCACAAACACCCCTGCTTCACATCATGCCATATATTTCCACTCGGGCCAAGCCCGATTTTTATTGTCGCAGCACAGCGGGCCTGCATACCCCCTGCGGAGAAGCGTCTCAGGGCACCACCGGAGCATCGCGTATAAGGGGCGCTAATCCGCTGTACATCTCAGCGGTTCCGGGTTCGAGGGCCGGGCTGTACAGGAGGAACGACGGGTGCGGCAGCGGGAATATCGCCTGGTCATCCGAAACAATCAGAGAGGCGTACAGCGGCCGGAAATCCCTGCGCGCCGGCGGCGGATCAGCCCGATACGCGGTCAGGACGGTTCGCGTCGCGTAGTAGCCCAGGGGGACGACAACCCGGGGGCGGACGATCGCGATCTCCCGTTCCACGAAGGGTCTGCAGGCCTCGATCTCAGCCATCTTCGGCCTGCGGTTCTTCGGCAAGAGGCACTTGATCAGGTTGGTCATGTAGATCGTCTCCCGGCTGATGCCGGCGGCCCCCAGCAGCCGGTCCAGGACAGGGCCGGAGGGGCCGACAAACATGGCGTCGGACAGGTCCTCCCTGGCACCGGGGGCAAGGGCGACCAAGAGCAGCCGGGCGTCGAGGGACCCCTCACCGCACAGGGCATGGGTCCTGGTGGCCGCGAGACGGCAGCGCGTGCAGGACCGCACCTCCTCGTTGAGCCGATCGATCGCCTCTCTCTTTGTCCCGGCGGGGCTTACATCGTCCATCTGTTGTGCCTCATAACCGGTCTCCCGGATCAGGTCCCGTTTTCCACGGTGCGCAGTCGCTCCTCGAGATACTCGTAAACACCGGCAAACAGGGCGTCCATCCGTTCCGATTTCGGCAAGGCGTCGCGGATCATCTCCAGGTAGCGCCTCGAACGGACGGCGCGCAGCGTCGGCCCGAAGTTCACATCAAAGACCCAGCCGATCTGAAGCAGCTTGAAGTCGTTAAGGGTCTTGACGTGGTTTATATCGACGATCTTCCGGTTCACCACATCCTGATACACCGCATCGGAAAATTCCGGCGTGTCCGGAAGATCGAGTTCGAGCGTGCCGTTGCGCATGCCGTCCTGCCGGCGGTAATAATCGGTGACCACCCTCCAGATATCCAGCTTGTCCGCGTCGCGCAGCAGCTTCGCAAAAAAGAGGCACGGTTCCGTCTCTTCAGGGGGGAGCGCGGCGCGGTTGTGATACCGGATCGTCCGGACAATCAGATCCCGCGTCGATTCCTCACACTGATTCAGGACACCGAACCGCTGCAGGACCGTCACCCCGAGCTCGGCATGATTCTCGGACTGCCAGTCCGCAAAGGTCTTATACCGGGCATACTGCTCGAAACGGCCGACATCGTGAAAGAGGGCGATGATCTCGGCCAGACGCAGCTCGTTGTCCCGGAGTCCGAGCCGCGACCCGATGCCGACAATCTCCTCGCATACCCGTTTGGTATGCTCCTCTTTCAGGACGATATTCCGGTAATCGATGTCGCCCTCCTTAAAGGTCCGCACATAGCCGGCAAACCAATCTTTCAGATCATCCACCAGTTCGCCACTGATTCCCAGTGGTGTGTGCCGTTCAGGAAGCATGTTCATTTTTCGATCTCCGACGAGGACACCAAACGCTTTTCAATATCCGTGCACGGTAATCCTTTTTGTACCTCAAGTCAACCGGGCCGCCGGACATACCGCCTTATAATCCCCTGCGGAGGTTTACCTTGACTTATGGACCTTCAAATCCTACAATATGGTAGTTTTACACGGGGACATATCGATCAGGGAGAAAGGGGTCATCATGCAACAGGCCCGGAACACGAAGGAGCTTGCCAGGGCGCGGGAGATCGAGGAGCTGTCTCTCCTGTGGGAGATAAGCCAGGCCCTGGGCCGCAGCATGGACATCCGCGAGGTGGTCGGCCCGGTGCTCAACACCCTGGCGGAACGGGTTGGGATGTCGCACGGCACGCTCACGCTGCTGAACCGGAAGAGCGGAGAGATCTACATAGAGGCCGCCCACGGCCTCTCCGAGATCGAGAAACGGCGCGGGAAGTACCAAGTGGGGGAGGGCATCACCGGGAAGGTGGTGGAAACGGGAAAACCCCTTATCGTCCCCCACATCTCCGACGAGCCTCTCTTCCTGGACCGTACCGGCTCCCGCAAGGGTGTCGACAAGCACAACATCTCCTTCATCTGCGTGCCCATCAAGCTGGGGCGGGAGGTGATCGGCACCCTGAGCGCCGACCGGCTCTTCGACGGCTCCGCCTCGCTCAAGAAGGATATGCGGCTCCTGACCCTGATCGCCTCCATGATCGCGCAGGCCGTCCGCCTCCGCCAGGAGGCCCAGGAGGAACGGGAGCTGCTCATCCAGGAAAACCTGCGCCTCCAGAACGAACTCAAGGAGCGGTTTCACCCGGCCAATATCATCGGCAAGTCGAAGGGGATGCAGGAGGTGTACGCGCTGATAGCGCAGGTGTCCAAGAGCCAGGCGACGGTACTGATCCGGGGGGAGAGCGGGACGGGGAAGGAACTGGTGGCCAACGCAATCCATTACAACAGTCTCAGGGCCCAGAAAGCCTTCATCAAGGTCAACTGCGCGGCCCTCCCTGAGGCGGTTATCGAGAGCGAGCTCTTCGGGCACGAGAAGGGGTCATTTACCGGAGCCGTGTCTCAGAGGAAGGGACGCTTCGAGCTGGCGTCCGGGGGGACCATCTTCCTCGACGAGGTGGGAGATTTTTCCCCCGCCGTGCAGGTGCGGCTCCTGCGCGTCCTCCAGGAACGGGAATTCGAGCGGGTGGGAGGGGCCACCCCCATCAAGACGGATGTCAGGATCATCGCGGCGACGAACCGCAACCTCGAAGAGCTGATGGCGGAGGGGAAGTTCAGGGAGGACCTGTATTACCGCTTGAACGTCTTTCCCATCTACATTCCACCCCTGCGCGAACGGAAGACCGATATCCCCCACCTGGCCGATTTCTTCGTGGAGCGGTATTCCAAGATCAACAACAAACAGATATCACGTATCTGCACCCACGCCCTGGACATGTTCATGAGCTACCACTGGCCGGGGAATGTCCGGGAGCTCGAGAACTGCATCGAGCGGGCATCGCTCCTCAGCACCGACGGCGTCATCTACGGCTACCAGCTCCCCCCGTCGCTCCAGACGTCGGGCTACTCGGGGACCTCCTTCAGCGGCACCCTGCAGGAAGAGCTGGATCACCTGGAATACGACCTGATCATGGACGCCCTCAAGACATCCCGCGGCAACATGGCCAAGGCGGCCAAGAGTCTCGGCATCACCGAGCGGATCATGGGGCTGCGCATCAGCAAGTACGGGATCAACCCCAAGCGGTTTCGAACATAGAGGTAGTCACACAATCTCCATGCTACAAATATGTAGGCTGTTACTGCGCCCGACGCGTCTCTGTCTCGGGCTTACCCCCAAAGAATCCAAGCACATCAGATAGATAGGGCGCATTGCCTGTGGCCGGACGGGCTGGCATCGATGTTGCTGTATGAGAGATGCCATGCAGGAGTCAATGCAGCCACTGTGCATGGGAGGAGCGAACGATGACCGGCAACGACAAGGAAGAGGTATTGAAGCAGATAGCGGAGAAACACGTGCGGTTCGTCCGCCTGTGGTTCACCGACGTGCTCGGGTTCCTCAAGAGTTTCTCCATCTCCCCCCGGGAGCTGGAGCTTGCCTTCGAAGAGGGGATGGGTTTCGACGGCTCGTCCATAGAGGGATTCGCGAGGATCGAAGAGAGCGACATGGTGGCAATGCCCGATCCCAAGACCTTTACCCTGCTCCCCTGGCGGGCGAACGGGGAGGAAAACGTGGCCCGCATGTTCTGCGACATCCTGAAACCGGACGGCACCCCGTACGAGGGAGACCCCCGGTGGGCGCTCAGGAGAAACCTGAAAAAGGCCGCAGACATGGGGTACACCATGCAGGTGGGGCCGGAGCTCGAGTTCTTCTATTTCAAGAACGCCGAGGGAACCGATATCCTCGACCGGGGCGGCTATTTCGACCTGACGCCCCTGGACGTGGCCAGCGATCTGAGGCGTGACACGATCAAGGCCCTCGAATCCATGGGGATCATGGTCGAGTACAGCCACCACGAGGTGGCGCCGAGCCAGCATGAGATCGATCTGCGATATACGGACGCCCTCGCGATGGCCGACGCGGCGATGACGTACCGCCTCACGGTCAAGGAGATGGCGATGAAGCACGGCGTGTACGCCACCTTCATGCCGAAGCCCATCTTCGGCGAGAACGGGAGCGGGATGCACGTCCACCAGTCCCTCTTCGGCGAGGCGGGCAACGCCTTCTTCGATCAGGGAGACAAGTACTACCTGTCGAAGACGGCGAAAAGCTACATCGCCGGACTGCTCAGGCACGCCAAAGAGCTGTCGGCCGTCGTGGCCCAGTGGGTCAACTCCTACAAGAGACTGGTCCCCGGGTACGAGGCCCCCGTGTACATCTCGTGGGCCCGGAGAAACCGCTCCGCCCTGATCCGGGTCCCGATGTACAAGCCGGGAAAGGCGAACGCAACGCGGATGGAGTTCCGCTGTCCCGATCCCGCCTGCAATCCGTACCTCGCCTTCGCGGTCATGCTCGCGGCGGGGATGAAGGGGATGGGGGAGGGGTACACGCTTCCTGATCCGATCGAAGAGGACATCTTCGAGATGTCAGCCGCCGAACGCGAGGCCCACGGCATCGAGTCCCTCCCCGGAAGCCTGGGGGAGGCCATCGCCGTCACCGAACAGAGCGACCTCGTGAGAGGCGCCCTGGGCGACCATATCTTCGAGAAGTTCATCGCCAACAAGAAGATAGAATGGGATCGGTACCGGACGCACGTCAGCGACTACGAGATAGAACAGTATCTGCCGATCCTGTGAGCACATCATGACACGGGTACTGATTATTCAACACGTCGAAGCGGAGGGACCGGGAACACTCGGGGAGTTTCTCCGCGACGTACAGGCGGAGATTCGAACCGTCCGGGTGTTTGAGGGAGATCCCCTTCCGGACGATATCGGCGGCTTCGACGCCCTCGTATCGATGGGCGGGCCGATGAATGTCTACGAGGAGGGGCGATATCCCTTCCTCCGGGAGGAGACCGAGTTTTTGAGGAGGGTCATCGACGCCAACATTCCCACGCTCGGCATCTGCCTGGGGGCCCAGCTGATCGCCAAGGCGTGCTACGCCCCCGTCACCAAGGCCGCTCGCGGGGAGATCGGGTGGCGGAACGTTTCCCTGACGAACGCGGGGAGCAAGGATATCCTGTTCGAGGGGATCCCCGCCACGATGCGGGTCTTCCAGTGGCACGAAGACACCTTCGACGTCCCGTACGGGGGGAACCTCCTCGTGACGGCCGGGACGTGCCCGAACCAGGCCTTCCGGTACCGCAACGCCTACGCCCTCCAGTTTCACGTCGAAGTGACGCGGGTGATGCTGCAGGAATGGCTCGGCACAATGCCCGCGTGCAGGGAGTGCATGCGAACCTTCGATGAAACCGGAGATACGCTCCGCGCGCAGGCAAACAGGATCTACGCGAACTTCCTGTGGCTCGTCGATCTCCACCAGAGGGCATCGGCCGCAGCACGGGACCAGCATGGGCTACAGGCCCATTACAACAAGAGGGAAACAGGAGTTTGACATGTGCGGAATCGTGGGAATCATCAATACCGACGGGACACGGGTCGACGGCAGCCACATACGGGAGGCCATCCGGATCCAGAGAGAACGGGGGAACGGCCTGGGGGGCGGTTTCGCCGTCTACGGCGCCTATCCCGAGAACCGTGACAAGTACGCCTTCCACATCATGTACGAAGGAGGTCCACATAACCCGGCCGTATCGGCGGTGGAGACCTTCCTCCAGGGCAGGACGCACGTGTACCAGTCGGAACAGATCCCCGTCTACCCCAACGACCGCATCCCCCGGGGTCCTTATTTCAAGCGGTATTTCCTGAAACCCATCGATGAATTTCTTTCTCCGCAGCAGACTGAGGAGGATTACATCGTCGAGACCGTCATGCACATCAACAGGATGCCGGATGCCTTTGTCGTCTCATCGGGGAAAGACATCGGCGTCTTCAAGGGGATGGGGTATCCCGAAGATAT
>JAFGSH010000201.1 GCA_016934695.1 Deltaproteobacteria bacterium | reverse complement strand
GGCTGAAGGAGCACGACTGGAAATCGTGTGTATGCCCACAAAGGTGTACCGGGGGTTCGAATCCCCCTCTCTCCGCCATATATCTTCAGTATCGCCGTATGGCAGCCGGGCCCCGTGGGACGACGGATTGTGAACCCCGTCAGGTCCGGAAGGAAGCAGCGGTAGCAGTCTCGACGTTTGCTACGGGTTCCCCCGGCTGCCAGCTTTGAAACACATATTGTCACAGGGACGCCTATGGAATATCTCGTCCTGGCACGGAAATGGAGACCCCAGGTATTTGAGGACGTCGTCGGTCAGGACCACGTCGTCAAGACGCTTCGGAATGCCGTCAAGCTCAACCGCATAGCCCATGCCTACCTTTTCAGCGGCCCACGGGGGACGGGAAAGACTTCCGTGGCGCGCATCCTGGCGAAGGCGATCAACTGCGAAACGGGGCCGACGGAGAAGCCGTGCAACGAATGTGCGAACTGCACGGAGATCACGGAGGGCTCGTCCCTTGATGTGCGCGAGATCGACGGGGCGTCGAACCGGGGGATCGACGAGGTGCGGGAGCTCCGGGAAAATATCAAATTCTCGCCGGCATCTTCGCGGTACAAGATGTACATCATCGACGAAGTCCACATGCTGACCCAGCCGGCCTTCAACGCTCTCCTCAAGACCCTGGAAGAACCTCCGGCCCATGTCGTCTTCGTCTTTGCCACGACGGAGATACACAAGGTCCCCGCCACGATCCTCTCCAGGTGTCAGCACTTCGACTTCAAGCGGATATCCGTCAGGCAGATAGCGGGAAATCTTCGGCACATCGCGCGGGAAGAGGGGATCGGCATCGGCGATGCCGCCCTCTCCTGGATCGCGCGCGAGGGGCAGGGGAGCCTGCGGGACGCCCAGAGCATCTTCGATCAGGTCATCTCGTACGCCGGGACGCAGATCGGGGACGCCGACGTGGAGGAACTCCTCGACCTGGGGGACCGGCGCCTCGTTTCCGAGCTCTCCGGCGCCATCCTCGCCCGGGACGCCGGGGCATGTCTGAAGATCGTTGACGATGCCTACTATTCCGGAGCGGACGTCCAGCACTTCTACCAGATGCTCCTGGCGCATTTCATGAACCTGCTGACCGTGAAGGTGACGGACGGGGAGGGCCTCCTCGCCGATCTCCCGGACCACGAGATCGAGGACCTGAAAACCCTGGTGCAGGGGGCGTCCGAGGAGACCATCCGGCGCCTCCTGGACATCTTGATGGTGGAGGAGAACGACATCCGCAGGACCACACAGCCGCGCATCAACCTGGAATACGCCGTGGTCAGGATGGCGTACCTCGAACCCCTGATCCCCATCGACGAGATCGTTGCCCGGATCGAGGGGCTTGAGGGGCGGCTCGGCGGGGGCGGCGGACAGGCGGCCGCCCCGACGCAGCGCCCCCGGGACGATCGGCCGGTGTCGGAGCCCCCTCCCGGGAGGACATACACGAAAGCCGACGGCGACCCCTGGCAGGCCCTCAAGGGATTCATACGGGAACGGAGCGCGCCCCTGAGCTCGAAGATAGACAACGGGACGTTCCTGCGATATGAAAACGGCCGGCTGACCGTGGGATTTCCGAAAGGATACGTCTTCCTGGACGCCGTCCGGAACGCGGCGCAGCTGGAGACCCTGTCGCGGATGGCCGGGGAATTCTTCGGGGAGGAGACGACAGTCGCGATCGAGGTGCTGGAAGAGACCTCCCGTTCCGGTTCCGCGGGATCGAACAAGACAGGCGGGGTGAACGAGATCAAGAACGAGGCCCTCAGGCATCCGCTCGTACAGAAGGTCATGGACGTCTTCCAAGGCGCCGAGATCGTGGATGTCAGGGTAAAGGCTCAAGGAGGCAATGATAGTGGCACATGACATGGGGAAGTTGATGAAGCAGGCCCAGCAGATGCAGGCTCGGATGATGCAGGTGCAGAAAGATCTGGAGGCCAGGACAGTGGAGGCGACCTCCGGCGGCGGGATGGTGACCGCCGTCGTCAACGGGAAACATGAGCTGATATCGCTGAAGATCGAAAAAGAGGTGGTCGATCCGGCGGATATCGAGATGCTGCAGGATCTCGTCGTGGCGGCGGTGAACGAGGGGGTGCGCAAAGCGCAGGAGATGGCCCAGGAGGAGATGGCGAAGATCACCGGCGGTCTCAATATCCCCGGCCTGACGTAGAAGGAATTCTCCCTTTCGGCACGGTATTCCCCGCGCGCGGGAGAAGGTTCGAAGATGCTCAGAGCGAAAGGTGTTCGACAATGACAGGTTACGCCCCCCCGATCCGGCGTCTCATACAGGAGCTGTCCCGGTTTCCCGGCATAGGAGAAAAGACGGCTACGCGACTGGCTACCTTCATACTGCATACCTCCGAACAGGATGCGGCCCGGCTCGCCGAGAGCATCATGGAGGTCAAGCGGAAGATCCGCTTCTGCTCCACCTGTTTCAACCTGACGGAGAGCGATCCCTGCGAGATATGCGGCGATCCCGGGCGGGACCGGGAGGTCATCTGCGTGGTCGAGGACCCCGATTCTCTCGTCGCCATCGAGGAGAGCGGGAGCTTCAAGGGGACGTACCACGTCCTGCACGGCGTGCTCTCCCCCGCCGACGGGATCGGCCCCGATTCCCTGCGGCTCCACGAGCTGGTGGAGCGGATAGACGCCAACAGCGTCAGGGAGGTGATCCTGGCCACCAACCCCAGCGTCCAGGGGG
>JAFGSH010000200.1 GCA_016934695.1 Deltaproteobacteria bacterium | reverse complement strand
TTCGAATATATCCAGCTTGATCTCATACGCCCTGTCCGTCATATCTTCACGGCTTCCCGCACCTGTTCCATCGTCAGACGCGCGATTTTCGAGGCCCTCCGAACGCCATCGGCTATGATCTCCCTGACATCATCCAGATGCTCAAGGTAATAGTCCTGCCGCTCGTGCATGGGCGCCATCCCTTCCGCTACCCGCTCTGCGAGGAGTTTCTTGCACTCCACGCAGCCGATATTGGCCGCCCGGCAGGCGTCCGCTATCTCGCTGACTTCCGAAGGTGATGAATATATCGCGTGAAACGGGAAGGCATTGCACACGTCGGGCCTTCCCGGATCCGTCCTCCTCATCCGCTGGGGATCGGTAAACATGGAGGCGATCTTCTCCCTGAGCACCTCTCCCCGGTCCCGGAGGTAGATGGTATTTTCGTAAGATTTGCTCATCTTTCGCCCGTCAAGCCCCATCAGCTTGGGAACGTGTGCCAGCAGGGGTTCGGGAATAGGAAATATCTCCGTGTAGAGGAAGTTGAACCTCCGGGCGATCTCACGGGTGAGCTCTACATGGGGAAGCTGATCCACGCCGACGGGAACCCCGTAAGCCTTGTACATGATGATATCCGCCGCCTGGAGAACGGGATACCCGAGAAAACCGAAAGTCCCGATATCCTTGTCGGACAGTTCCTCCTGCATCTCCTTGTACGTGGGATTTCTCTCCAGCCATGAGAGGGGGGTGATCATGGAGAGTATGAGAAACAGTTCGGCGTGTTCCTTGATCGCGGATTGGATAAAGAGGGTGCTCTTGACCGGATCCAGCCCCACGCTCAGCCAGTCAACAACCATATCGAGGGAATATGACTTGATGAGACCGGTGTCTTTGTAGTCGCTCGTCAGGGCGTGCCAGTCGGCCACAAAGTAAAAGCAATCATAGGTCCCCGTATTCTGGATATCGACCCAGTTTTGAAGCGCCCCGTGCAGGTTGCCCAGGTGCAGCCTCCCGGTGGGACGCATGCCGCTCAGGATTCGTTTCTTTTCCACAATATCTCCTCAGAATGTCATTATATACCCTATCCTCCTGAAGAACATCTTCCGGAGGCGAGGATCACGAGGGGTGGATACCAGACGCCCGAGTCCCTGGTACGTGGGCGCAGGAAACCGTGAAGCGACCGTATAGCAAAAAAGAATGTTTCCTGTCAAACGGCTCATTTCTCTTCGTCTATTCTGCGCAACAGCCGCGTTACCTCCCGGTACCGTTTTCCCTCTTTCCTGACCAGGGAGAGGACACCGAGCTCTTCGAGACGCCGGACAATGGAGGGGGGATTCCCCTCCCTCAATACAAGTCTCAGTTCTGAAGCGATACGATAGCCGGAGAGCTTTCCGACGAGACCCGCGGAGACGGCATCCCTGATGAGGATCTCCGTAGCGTCCTCGATTCTGAAATCAAAGCGCTTCTCGAATCGAACGGCCCGGAACATCCTCGTAGGATCATCGATGAAACTTCCGTCATGCAGGACTCGTATCCGCCCGTCCCTTATATCGTCCATTGCACCGAAGGGGTCGAACAGATCCCCAAACCTCCCGGGGTTAAGACAGGCAGCGAGGGTGTTGATCGAAAAGTCTCTTCGAAACAGGTCGTCCCTGATGGAACCGGGCCTCACCACGGGAAGCGCGGCAGGGCGGTCATAGGTTTCGGTTCGTGCCGTCGCCACGTCAACCTTGACGTCGCCCGGCAGGACGAGATGTGCCGTCTTGAACCTCTTGTACAGGGTAAGACGTGCACCCTGACCGGCTGCAAATCTGGATGCGAACGCAAGGCCGTTCCCCTCTATCACCACATCGACATCGAGGGTTTCACGCCGCAGGAACAGGTCACGCACGAGCCCCCCCACGGCATACGCACTCAGTCCCATCCCTTCCGCGCACATGCCGGCATCCCTCAAGACAGGCAGGACCGAAAACCGCTGCAACAGACCACCGATATTCATACGCACCTGCTACATTCCGGGAAAGACCGAAGGATGGAGAGGGGGGATCAGGCGGACAAAAAAATGGCCCCTGGCTTTACAACCAGGGGCCGGCATGATCTTCAACGATCAAACCTTATCAGCAAGAGTCTTGCCCGCTTTGAACTTGACGACATTCTTTGCCTTAATCTGGATCTTCGCTCCCGTCTGGGGGTTACGCCCCGTCCGTGCCTTCCTCTTCACCACCGAAAACGTCCCGAAACCGACCAAACCAAGTTTACCGTTCTTTTTGAGCGCTTTGGTTACATTCGCAATGTACGAATCCAGGGCTCTCCCGGCCTGAGCTTTCGTTATCCCCGCATCCCCTGCAATTGCTGCTACCAATTCGGCTTTCGTCATTTTTCCCCTCCTCTTTTTATGTATGTTTATCAATCCAGCACCCGGGACATGCCCCTCGGCATTATCTCCAGACGCCATGCCTCCGATTCGGTCTTCCCATGAAGGTCCAGGCCAGAAACACCGCAAATGCCTATCAATACAGCAACAGAGACGTTAAGCAATCCACTAGCATAAAGAAAATCAACAATCAAGCAAAAACTACAGAAAAACGTACACCTGGCATAAAAAGATATCTTCAGGATAGATGCCCCCACGTATCTTCCATAAGTAATCGTATTCCATAATGAAACGTTGAGGTGCGGGAAGACCGCCCCGGCGCACAGGCCCGCATATCGACCTTTTGTTTCCACGAAAGTACCCGCCGCCGTGTCCTGCGGCACTCCTGTCGTATTTGACAAACATAACCGCGCATGTTAGAAATAAACATGGAAAATTCGATCCTTATCCATAAAATGATCGGATGGCTCAAGCTCTCACGGCCGGCGTTCCATCTGGTGGGGATATTCCCCTTCGTCCTCGGCACAATCCTGGCGTGGAGGGTGGAGGGAGCTTTTCACCCGGCCGTGTGCATCCTGGGAATACTGGCGGTTATATCCGTTATGCTTGCCACCTATTATGCCGGTGAGTATTCCGACTGCCGGGAAGACGTCATCTCTCAAGGTATCTTCAAAAGCAGGTTTGCGGGGGGTACGGGGATGATACAGGAGGGCATCATCTCGGGGGAAGAGGCGCGATATGCAAGCATCATCGCGCTGATAAGCGCCGCCGGTATCGGTATCACCCTCCAGTTCGGCCTCGATACGGGGCCATATACAATACCTCTGGGCATTCTCGGTATCGCCTCGGGATTTTTCTATTCGACCAGACCGGTACGACTGGTAACCAGGGGAATCGGTGAGATTTTCATCGGGTTTTGCTACGGTTGGCTCCCCATAGCGACGGCCTTCTATCTCCAGACCGGGTACCTGCACCCGCTTGTCCACTGGATGGGGGTCCCCGTCGGCCTTACCATATTCAACGTGATACTTCTCAATGAATTTCACGACTATCCGGCGGATCGGGCAACAGGAAAACGGAATATCCTTGTCCGGCTGGGGATTGAGAAGGGCATTGCGCTTTACGCCCTGGTATCGGTTCTCGCATGGGGGGCGCTGTTGTGTGCCACATATGCCGATGTCCCCACCAAGGTCCTGTACCCGTATATTCCCGTGATGGTGCTCTCGGCGTTCATCATCGGCAGTCTCTTTATGAGAAAGGATAAAAACAGCCCCGCTTTGGAGAGGCTGTGCGGACTCAATATCGCGGTCAATCTCGGGACAACCGCCTCTCTTGCCTTTGCGCTTGCATAGCTTCCGATACGGGAAAAGTCCTTACGAAAGATTACCGCTTCTTTACGAGGAAGTATAGTTCTCCCCCTTCCTTCAGGTGTCCCGCCATGATCTCCGCTTCCCTTCCCCTGCCGCAAAAGAGATCAACCCGACCCGGACCCTTGATCGCGCCTCCCGCGTCCTGATTGAGAACAAACCGGGAGAAAGGCTCCCACGAGACGATGACCTCTTTTTCGTCTATAACGGGCTTTCTCAAGCGGATGAAGGCAAGGGCTCCCCTGGGAAAGATCTCCGCATCCGTGGCGATGGACCTGCCCGGCGTCACCGTGACATTGAGACTCCCCACCGGCCCCTCCTCAACAATCCGGAAGAACACGTAACTCTCGTTGCGGTTCAGGATATCAAACATCTCGTCGGGATGCTCGTGCAGGTATCTCTTGATCCCTTTGAGCGACACCTCTTCCATGGACATCTTACCCTGGTCCACCAAGATCCTGCCGACGCTGCTGTAAGGGTGGCCGTTACTCTGCTCGTAGCTCACTTGGACGAGCTCCCCCCCGGGGAGGGTTACGACCCCGGATCCCTGAATCTGCAAGAAGAATCGGTCGACGGGATCGGAGAGCCAGAGAAGCTCAAGTCCTCTCCCCTCAAGGCACTTCTTCACGTCGATATCCTCGCGTGTATAATAGGGAACAACCCGCCCCTCTTCGATCCGGGCGATGATCCGCTCGCCCCGGTACTTTTCCCTGAATCCCCCGAGGTCTATAGCGATGTGATCATCAGGGGTCCGGTAGATGGGATAGCAATACTCCTCGGTTCTCTCAAGCGACCCTGCAAGAATCGGCTCGTAGTACCCCGTGAAGAGGACCTCTCCCCCTTCCCTTCCGGAACCCCGGTAGATATCGAATCTCTGTCGAATGATCGCCTCCCGCTGCTCGTTCGAATCCGACGTCCTGATAATCTCCAGAAAATCACGAAGGGACGCCTTCAGTTCTCCCACGGTGCACACGCGGTCCCCAAGACGAAATGCACGGTCCTCGGGGAGTCGGTCGTAATACTCCATGCTCCGGTCGATCGCACGCTCCAGGGACGCCCGGTCAAGGTCATCGATCAGTGGGGGAACATCACGGGGAGAAATCGGAACAAGGGGGGGAAGCACCCCCCGTTCCGGCGGCATTACCGCGCACCCCGCCACAAAGAATAGAAGCAGAAGAAACAGTGTCCTCTTCATCCGCACAGTGCACCACGCAATTCAGGGGTTTCCTGTCTTTCTGTACCAGATAGCCGGGAAAACTTCAACGGCATCCAGAAAGATCCGGGTCTCCCTCCACCCGGCTGTGCCCTCATTCACCGCAACCGCTGCAATTGCCTGAACAGGTCTGGCAATCAGGCTGGAGGCCCGTTGCAACGATCTCGATATCGAAGACCAGGGTCTTCCCGGCGAGGGGATGATTGACATCCAATTTTACCACGTCGTCGAGTATCTCCGCCACGATGACGGGGATAGGGCGTCCCGACCGATCCGACATCTGAACGACCATGCCGGTCTCGAGCTCCATATCCGGGGGGATATTCGACCGGG
>JAFGSH010000199.1 GCA_016934695.1 Deltaproteobacteria bacterium | reverse complement strand
TCCTCTCGCTCCTGATCCCCGGGAACAGTTACATCGTCATCGCCTCGGTGATCGCGGCCGCGCTGGGGGTCGTCCTCAAACGGAGACACCTCTTCTCACAGGCGGGGGGAGAGTCATGATTCCGGATAACTATCTCTACATCCTCATCGGGATGGGAATCGTCACTTACGTTCCCCGCTGGTTCCCGCTCGTCTTCCTGTCCCGGCGACAGTTGCCGATCTGGTTCGAGGAGTGGCTCGACCTGATTCCGGCCGCGATCCTGAGCGCCCTCATTCTCCCGATCCTGATCACCACGGGGGAACCCCGGCATCTCGACCTGATGCGCCCCGAGCTTCTCGTCGCCCTGCCGACCCTGGCCTTTGCCGTCAAGACGCGCTCCCTGGCGGGAACTGTTGTTGTCGGCATGTCCCTCTTCTGGCTCGCCGGTAAATTTCTATAGTGAAGGGACCGAACCCGACATGATCGTCTACACCAAGCTCCTTCTGACCGCCGTCTTCTGGGGAGGGACCTTCATCGCCGCCCGGATAGCCGCGCAGAATGTTGATCCCTTCAGCGGATCCTTCCTGCGGTTTGTCGTCGCGTCGATCTGTCTGGTCGTCATCACCATACGGATCGAGGGGGGGCTCCCCCGCCTGAAGCGTCACCAGACCATCCCGATCATCCTCCTCGGCATGACCGGTGTCTTTGCCTACAACGTCTTCTTTTTCCTCGGCCTGAAGACCGTCACGGCGGGACGCGCCTCCGTGATCATAGCCATGAACCCGATCTTCATCGCCCTGTTTGCCCACATCTTCTTCAGGGAAGGGCTCAACCGGCTCAAGGTAACCGGCATCCTCTTGTGTGTCACCGGGGCCATCATCGTCATATCGCAGGGTGCACCCCTGGGTCTCCTGCGGGGTGAGATGGGGAAGGGAGATCTGTATATCCTCGGATGTGTCGCGAGTTGGGTCCTCTACTCCTTGATCGGCAAGATCACCATGCAGGAGATATCCCCCCTGGCGGCCGTCACCTATTCCTGCCTGATCGGCGGTGCACTCCTCTTTGCTCCCGCCTGTATGGAAGGACTATTCAAGGACGCCGCGGGATACCGCATGATAGACTGGATCGGAATCGCCTACCTCGGGTTTTTCGGTTCCGTCCTGGGATTCACCTGGTATTATGAAGGGATACGGACAATCGGCGCCTCACGGGCGGCGGTATTCATTAACTTCGTCCCCGTCAGCGCCGTTATCCTCGCCTTTTTCCTCCTCAGAGAGACGCTCGATATCTCCCTTATCATCGGCGGCGCCATGGTCATCAGTGGGGCATATCTGACGAATCGCCAATGAAAAAAATCGGTCGCTCACACCGGAGACCACACCTGCTCAGCAGGTACCTGCAACGAGAAGCTCTTTTTAGAACCCTACCCAACGGGTATTGACATCGAGAGATTCTCGATCCGTCGCCACACGATTGGCCGGGAAGTCCCCGTCGGGATATCCGGCGGCGATGGCGATGATAATCCGTCTGTCTTCCGGTATCCCGACAATCTCCCGGAGCACTTCCGGGTACAGGACGCTCTGATCCTCGATGCAGGTACCCAGGCCGAAGTGGAGCGCGGCCAGGCAGATATTCTGCATTGCCGCCCCCAGATCAAGGAGAGGGGCTGACTCGCTGAGCGCGGTATCCGTCAGGAGGAGAATACCGACGGGCGCATCGAAAAAGCGAAACCCCCGCTCCATCCACGCCGCCCTCTTTTCCTTGTCCTCCCGGGGGATATCCATGAGCCTGAAGAGCTGCCTGGCCAGTTCGACCTGGCGCTCCCGGTATACGCTATCGTTGGACCAGCTGACAACCTGGTGTTCCGGCCGCGCCGGCTCCCCCCTGTTCAACTTGTCAACGATGGCCGCTCGGACCCTGTTCAACGCGTCACCCGTTATGACGGCAAATTCCCACGGCTGCGTGTTCATCGCCGATGGCGCCCTGCAGGCCGCCTCAAGAACAGCGGCAATGACCTCCTTTGGAACCGGGTCCGGTTTGAATCCCCTGATGCTCTTTCTCTGATGAATCGCTTCGATAATGTCCATACTTTTCCCCCTGGGTTCCCCGTGCAGTGCGTCCCGGGTGATAGTTTACCGATTCGTCGGTTCGAACCTCGCTCCTTTCTCTCTGAGAAGCTCTCGCAGCACCGACCGATGACAGCGGTCCTCGTTCTCACAGTAACACCCCACGGAGAAATCCGTTTCCTGTGAGAGGGCCGCCAGCAGTTCCAGTATGTGGGTATTCTCGGGGGTGGCCATCTCGGCCCGGTATTTCTTTTCGAAGGCGCGCCATTCGGCGTCGGTTGTGACGCTCTGGCCGATCTTCATCGTCTCGGCGCTGGGTGCCAGGTTCGGGAGCCAGACGTCGTACCAGTTCCGCGATGCGAATTCCGCCTTCGGCACCCCCCGAGGCGGACGCCGGACGGTCCCGATACGCAGGCCCTCTCCTTTGACGCGACCACTTCCTAATCTCACAACGCGTACCGTCATAATTTCCTCCTCTCGATGAGACCCTCATGGGTACGACTGCCTGCCCTCACCTGCATGGGTTAAGTGACACGTCTTCTGTTGTGGTCTTTTCGTTTGGCATGATGGTTATCCCGTTGAGCGCTCTGAATCGATCGCTACCCTTCGTCCCGACCCTCTCACTGTGTTCAGTGTAGGGCAAATTCACGATCAAACACAAGAAGAAACCCCAAGGAAGGATACCCACAGAAAAGGTTTCCTTCCTCACGGCCGGCGGTGTCACGGTCATCGCCGAAGCACACCGTTTGTGCAATTGAAAGCACTCTCCCGCGGTAGCGTCATCGATGAAAACGTGCTATTGTTTTTCTCAAAAACAGAAGGAACCATATGCATCCGATTTACCTTGACTATAATGCCACCACCCCCATCGACCCCGAGGCGGCCGCCGCCATGCAACCATGCCTTGATGATCTTTTTGGAAATCCCTCAAGTTCCCATATGGCGGGGTTTCAGGCGAAAAAGGCCGTCGACGAGGCACGGAAGCACGTCGCCGGACTCATCGGCGCGAAGCCGGAGGAGATCGTCTTCACGAGCGGGGGGACGGAGTCGAACAACCACGCCCTGAAGGGGATCGCATCCGCGTATCGTCCCCGGGGCCGGCACATCATCACCTCGGCCATTGAGCATCCCGCTGTCACCGAGGTCTGTCATTATCTGGAAAAACAGGGGTTCTCCGTCACCTATCTCCCCGTGAACGAAGAAGGTCTCGTCAGTGTGGCCGGTGTCGAGAAGGCGATCACCACCGGGACGATCCTGATCAGCATCATGCACGCCAACAACGAGGTGGGGACGATCCAGCCGATCGCCGAGATCGCGGCCATCGCCGCGAGGCGGGCCATCATCTTCCATACCGACGCGGCCCAGACCATCGGCAAGATACCCGTCGACGTGGGAGAACTCGGCGTCGATCTCCTCTCCATCGCGGGGCACAAGCTCTACGCCCCCAAGGGGATCGGGGCATTGTACATCCGTGAGGGAACGGTCATCGAAAAGTTCATGCACGGCGCGGGGCACGAACTGGACCGCCGCGCGGGAACGGAAAACCTCCCCGGCATCGTGGGTCTCGGCGCCGCCTTCGCGGTCGCGAAGCGGGATCTTTCGGAAAACAGGGACCGCATGGGGAAAACCCGTGACCTCCTCTTTGACCTCCTTCAGGAGAAAATCCCCGATATACGGCTGAACGGCCACCTCGAGCGCCGTCTCCCCAACACGCTCAGTATCGGCTTCAGGGGAATCGACGCGACGGCCCTCGTCGGCGATCTGGCCAGTAAGGATATTGCCGTCTCGGCGGGAGCGGCCTGTCACGCCGGTGTCACGACCCTCTCTCCGACACTTGCGGCGATGCGGGTCCCGATCGAGTACGCCCAGGGGACGATCCGGTTCTCCATCGGCAAGGCGACGACACGGGAAGAGATCGAGCAGGCGGCCACAGCCGTCGCGGAAAGCAT
>JAFGSH010000198.1 GCA_016934695.1 Deltaproteobacteria bacterium | reverse complement strand
TTCGAAGGTCCCCTGGATCTGCTGCTCTACCTCATCAGGAAGAACGAAGTCGATATATACGATATCCCCATCGCCCTTATAACCAGGCAGTACATGGAATATATCGATATGATGAAGTCTCTCAACCTTGACCTTGCCGGAGAGTATCTGGTACTCGCCGCCACGCTGACGCACATCAAATCGAGGATGCTGCTTCCACCCAGCGAAGAGGAAGACGAAGAAGAGGCGGCGGATCCCCGCGAGGAACTGGTGAGGCAGCTCCTGGAATACGAGCGGTTCAAGGAGGCGGCGCTGGGCCTCGACAGGATGAGTATTCTTGGGCGCGATGTCTTCACCAGGGACCGGACCGTGGAAGAGCTCGAGGAGGAGGGAGAGCCTCTCAGGGAGATCGGGATCTTTGAGCTTGTCGAGGCCTTTCGGAGGGTCAGTCTCGCTGCCGGCCCGCACGACACCATGGAGATCGATGCCGAAAAGATATCGCTCTCCGAGAGGATCAACGATATAGTGGATGAACTGGAACAGCGGGGGGGAGAGCTCACCTTTACCGATCTGCTGGGGGAGGCGGACAGCCGCAGGAGGCTTATATATACCTTCCTGGCGATTTTGGAATTGATGAAGTTGAGAGTCATTAAAGCATATCAGGCAGTTCCATACGGCACTATCCGGATACGGCTTGTGGGAGGGACGGATGGATAACCTGAAGGCCATAATCGAGGCCCTTGTCTTTGTCTCCGATACGCCGGTGACGGCGGCTGCCCTGGAGAAGATTCTCGAGGATGTGCCCAGAAGAGACATCTCTTCGGCGCTGGATGATCTCGTTCGTGAATACGAGGGGCGGGGCGGAGGCATATACCTGAGGGAAATCGCCGGGGGATATCAGTTCAGGACTGGAGAGGCTCTGGCGCCGTGGGTACTGAAGCTCCGGGGACAGAAGCCGATGGATCTGAGCCCGGCCGCCATGGAGACACTCGCGGTGATTGCCTACCGACAGCCTGTTATGAAATCGGAGATAGAGAAGGTACGGGGGGTCGATGTCAGCGGTATCCTGCGGGGGCTTCTGGAGAAAAACCTGGTACGGATCATGGGGAGAAAAAACGTCCCGGGAAGGCCTATCATCTACGGAACGACCGGGAGATTTCTCGAGACCTTCGGCCTGAAGACCCTTTCGGATCTGCCCACGCTCAGGGAGTTCAAAGAGCTGGAAGGGTGATCTCGGTATGGAGGAGCGCCTTCAGAAGATACTTGCCCGATGCGGTGTGGCATCCCGGCGGGGGGCGGAACAGATGATGCGGGACGGCCGGGTCAGCGTGAACGGCGTGACCATGACGCAACCAGGGACGAAGGCAGATATCGCACGCGACAGCATCAGGGTGGACGGAAGGCTGATATCGGAAGCGGCGACCAGCCGTGTGTATCTGATGCTCTATAAACCGCGGGGATATGTCGTTACCCTGAAAGATCCTCACGGCAGGCCGATCGTGACCGATCTACTCCGGGATGTGCCGGAGAGGGTGTTCCCCGTCGGGCGGCTCGATTACGATTCGGAAGGGTTGCTCCTGATGACCAACGACGGAGATTTTTCATACCGGGTGCAGCATCCGTCGTTTAAGATTCCCAAGACTTACATGGTAAAGGTACAGGGCAATCTTACGCGGGACGACATTGACACGGTCCGCAAGGGTGCCGTGTTGGAGGACGGGGCGTTCAGACCCGTCTGGGCGCGCGTTGAGAAGAGCAATCGGAAGAGTTGCTGGGTGGAGATGACCATTCTCGAGGGAAAGAACAGGATCATACGGAGATTCTTCGATTCGATACACCACCCCGTGACGAGATTGATACGAACGGCTATCGCCGATATCGGTCTTGGTAATCTTAAGAGCGGAGAATACCGGCATCTGCACAAAAGGGAGGTGGAGAGCCTCTTCGAATTTTCGCAGGTCGTGCAACAGAAAAACCAAATTTAAAAATAGTGAAAATTATCTTGACTTTAATACCAAAATAAATAGAATTGGAAAACAATCATCTATAAAGGGTATGTGGAGCGTTGAGGTCTATTTTGAAAAGGTACGAGGGGGTCTTATGAATAAATCCGAATTGATAGATGCCTTGAGCAAGAAAGAGGGCCTGACGGAAAAACAGGCTGCGGATGTGGTTGGCTTGATCTTCAGGGGGTTCGGCAATCAGCTGAGGAATGGCGGCAGGATAGAGATCAGGGGATTCGGGAGCTTTGTCGTCCGAGACTATGGCGCATATACGGGAAGGAACCCCAAGACAGGCGGAACCATCCATGTGGCCCCGAAGAAACTTCCTTTCTTCAAGGTGGGAAAAGAACTCAAAGAAAGAGTAAACGCGGGCAGGTAGATCGCTCGATATCCTGTATCTTCCGCAGGCAACCCCGGGAGACCGGGGGGCAGGTGTATGTTTCAGTCAAGAGGGGAGTCCATCTCCCCTCTTTTTGATTTTAACGCCGAGGGTTTTTTCAGAAGGTATCGTGTCTCTCGCCGATTCTCTCCCCCAGTCCGAACTCGTAACGGAACACGGGTGATGTGTATGTCCTCAGGAACGTTTTACATTCATACCTTTGGCTGTCAGATGAATGTTCATGATTCCGAACAGATGGGACAACTTTTGTGCGATGGGGACTATGTGCGGGTCGATGAGGCAGCCGGGGCGGATATTATCATCATCAACACCTGTAGCGTGAGGGAGAAGGCCGCCCAGAAGGCATACAGCGAGCTGGGGAGGTTGAAAAAATTCAAGAGGAGAAGGCCCGATCTCATTATGGGAGTGGCCGGATGCCTTGCCCAGGAATTGGGGGACGGATTTTTCAGAAAGGCCCCCTATCTCGATTTCGTCCTCGGCACGCACAATATCCATCGCCTTGCCCAGATAGTGGGAGCGGTTCGAGACAGAAGATCTCGAGTCGCGGATACCTCTCTTCATCAACCGGTCCGGTCGCTGGGCATTCGAACTCTCCCTTCCGGTGGAAGGGTAAGTGCCTTTGTCACGATTATGCAGGGATGTAACAATTTTTGTTCCTACTGTATCGTGCCGTATGTGAGAGGGAGAGAGGAGAGCAGGCAGAGCATCGATATACTCGATGAGATCAGGTTTCTCGCCGGAAACGGCATCAGGGAGGTAACGCTCTTGGGACAGAATGTCAACTCGTATGGCAGCGGACTCTCAGAGGGCATCGATTTTCCCGCCTTGTTGCGCATGATCAACGGTATAGAGGGGATCGAGAGGATCCGCTTCACCACGTCGCATCCGAAAGACCTTTCGGGTGATCTCGCGGCCTGCTTCGCCGGTCTTGACAAGGTGTGTGAGCATATCCATCTGCCGGTGCAGGCGGGTTCGGATTATGTGTTGAAGAAAATGAAAAGGGGGTATACTGTTGGAGCGTACCTGCAAAAGGTTCGCATGGTGAGGGACGCCTGCCCGGAGATCAGCATTACCTCTGATATTATTGTCGGATTCCCGGGGGAAAAGGAGCGTGATTTTCAAAAAACTGTTGACCTTATGGAAGAAGTAAGATTTGATAACACCTTTTCTTTCAGATATTGTGACAGGAACGGAACCGCTTCGGAAGGGTACGACAAAAAAGTTGCGGAAGGGATCAAGCGTGAGCGCTTGACCCTGATTCAATCGCTCCAGGAACGGCATACCCTGGAGAAGAACCGATCCATGGAGGGGCGGGTGGAGGATGTGCTGGTAGAGGGCGTCAGCAAGGGTAGTGGCGTCGATGTTACCGGCAGAACGAGAGGCAACAAGATCGTCAATTTTACAGGTGACGAGACCTTGGTGGGTAAGACAGTGCGGGTCAAGATCGTACGAGCCCACATGCATTCCCTGAGAGGAGAGATGCTGTAAGGGAGGGGGCCATGTTGGTAGAGGTAAGGGTGTTCGGACTGGCTATGGATCCGGTGACCAGTACCCCCATAGTGATTCTCAAGGATCTGGAGGAGAAGAGGGCGATTCCCATATGGATAGGCCTGTTTGAGGCGAGCGCCATAGCCACACAGATGGAAGGGGTCAATCTGGCCCGGCCGATGACGCATGATCTCATGAACGAGATGTTGAATACCCTTGCGGTGAAGGTCATCAAGATTGTAATCAATGACCTGAGAAACAATACCTTTTTTGCCGTCATACATATCCTGAAGGACGAGGTGCCCATCACGATCGATTCACGTCCGAGCGATGCGATCGCCCTTGCGCTGCGGGCCAATGCCCCTATCTTTATAGATGAAAAGGTAATTGAGAAATCAACGAGTATCGATTTCGGCAGCAAGACTCGTGACTTAAATAAATATACCAAGGAGCAGCTCAAGGAGTTCCTCGAGAATCTCTCTTCCGAAGATTTCGGAAAATATAAGATGTAAGAGATCTGTCCCGGCGTGGCCGGGATACCGAGGGAGGCTTCTTGTTCGCAGGTGGCGTGGGGATCCGGAATTTCGGTCTGTAGGCCGGGTGTTTTTCGGAGGTTGAGGAGGGTTGCTATGAAAGAGGAAATGAGGCGGCTGTACCTCAAGACCGGCGACCAGGTATTCCATTCCCGATTTCCCGAGTGGGGGTCTGGTGTTGTGGTGGAAGAGAGAAATTCCGGTGTGTTGGGCGGAATGTCCTACGTGAGGGTAGCCTTCAGTGACGGACGGACACGGGTCTTTGATAACAACTTTGCAAATTCATACTGCTGTTATTATGCAGGTGTCAGAAGATATTCCGGAAAACGGGCCTGACGTGACGACGAAAGATATGGGGATAGAAGATGCCATCAGGAGATTCGGCATCTATGTGGAGGTTGAGAGAAACCTGTCGCACCATACCAGGAGGGGGTATCTGTCCGACCTGGAGCAGTTCAGGGTGTTCCTTCTCGAAAACGGGGTGAGGAGACTCTGTGACATCGATCAGGTGGTGGTGCGGACGTTTCTCGCCTCTCTCTACCGGGGGAAGAGGAAGAGAACAACGGTTTCACGAAAGGTGGCAAGCCTGAGGGCGTTCTTTGCCTTTCTCCTCCGGGAAGGAGTGGTCAGGTATAACCCCGCCCAGATGATCCAGGCACCGAAGACGGACAAATACCTCCCCTCATTTCTGAGCATAGATGAGGTGTTTTCTCTCCTGAAGGTGAAGTTCGAACCCGGTGTATCGGGACTCAGGGACCGGGCTATTATCGAATTTCTGTATTCGGTAGGGGTACGCGTCGGCGAACTGACTGGTCTGAACGTGGCCGATGTCGATTTTTCACATGGGGTGGTAAAGGTCAGGGGAAAGGGGAGAAAGGAACGGATCGTTCCCATCGGCGGTCCCGCACTGTCGATCCTGAGAGAGTATCTTGATACCAGGGCCGATACAGGGACGGGGGGAACAAGGGGAGGTAATGACACCCCCCTCTTTCTCAATCGGGCAGGTTCGCGATTGACACCGAGGAGTGTCAGAAGAATTATAGATAAGTACATGATTCTCGGCGGTATCGGGAAGAAGATAAGCCCTCACGCTCTCCGGCATACCTTTGCGACCCACCTTATGGACGCGGGTGCCGATCTGAGGGCCATACAGGAGCTCTTGGGGCACGAAAGTCTGTCGACCACCCAGAAGTACACGTCCGTCAGTGTGGCACACCTGATGGAAGTGTACGACAAAAGCCACCCACGGGCGCGAGGAGAATAGATGCCATGCAGGAGATACGGGGAACAACCATAGTAGCGGTGCGACACAAGGGAAAGGTGGCCGTTGCGGGCGACGGACAGGTGACCCTCGATACGATAGCCCTGAAGCATGGAGCGAGAAAGGTTCGAAGGTTGTACCACGACAAAGTGATCGTGGGTTTTGCCGGTGCAACGGCGGACGCCTTCACCCTCTTTGACCGCTTCGATCAGAAGCTCGAACAGCACAACGGCAATCTCCTGCGGGCGGCGGTCGAGCTGACCAAGGATTGGAGGACGGATCGGGTCCTGAGGCATCTTGAGGCCCTGATGATAGCGGTCAGTGACGTGGATTTCCTGATCATATCCGGAAATGGAGATGTGATAGAGTCGGACGACGAGGTCCTGGCGATCGGATCCGGCGGTCCGTATGCCCTCGCCGCGGCGAGGGCCCTGGTCAAATATTCCAAACTCAGTGCGAAGGAGATTGTTGACGAGGCGATGCGTATCGCCGCAGATATCTGCATATTCACGAATGACAGGATCCGAGTCGAGGAACTGGATATCGCCGGGACGGGCTCAAAAGACGACAGGAAACGGACAGGATCGAAAAAAGATACGAAAGTAAAAGACAGGTAAGATCGGATGCCATCGACGAATTTAACACCGCGAGAGACGGTCTCTCAACTGGACAGATATATTATCGGTCAGCATGATGCCAAGAGGGCGGTTGCCGTGGCGCTCAGAAACCGGTGGCGGCGGCAGAATGTTTCGGAAGAGCTGCGTGAAGAGATAGCACCCAAGAATATCATCATGATCGGACCCACGGGAGTGGGGAAGACGGAGATCGCACGCAGGCTTGCCAGGCTTGACAATTCCCCCTTCCTGAAGATAGAGGCCTCAAAATTCACCGAGGTGGGGTACGTCGGCAGGGATGTCGAATCGATGGTCAGAGATCTGGTTGAACTGGCGATCAATATGGTCAAATCAGAAGAACAGGAGAGTGTCAGAACCAGGGCACTGGAAATTGCCGAGGAGCGGGTCCTCGATATCCTCCTTCCCCTCAAGCGCAGGGAGAGGGAGCCAGGTGAATCACCGGAAGACGGAGACACCCTTCTCGTTATGCCCGGTTATGATGCGGCCGCTCAGGGGGATAGCCCCCGTAACGAGACACGTGAAAAGCTGCGTCGTCTCTTCCGCGCAGGGAAATTGGACGAACGGATCGTGGAGATCGAGGTGACGGAAAGCCCCTCGGGTCCCATGATAGAGATCTTTTCGACCTCGGGCGTCGAGGATATGGGGATGAACATCAAGGAAATGTTCGGGAATATCTTTCCCCAGAAGAAGAAAAAGAGAAAGGTCAGGGTTGCCGAAGCGGTCCACATGCTGGCAGATGAGGAGGCGCAAAAACTTGTCGACATGGAAAAGGTCACTCGGACAGCGCTGGAAAAGGTCGAGCAATCGGGAATCATATTCCTCGACGAGATAGACAAGATTGTGGGGGGAGATTCCTCACACGGGCCCGACGTATCCCGGGAGGGTGTCCAGAGGGACCTTCTTCCAATCGTGGAAGGATCTACGGTAAACACCAAATACGGCATGATCAAGACGGATCACATTCTCTTTATCGCTGCAGGCGCCTTCAGCCATTCAAAACCCTCCGACCTTATCCCGGAGTTGCAGGGACGATTCCCGATACGAGTCGAACTCGATCCGCTCGAGAAAGAGGACTTCATACGGATACTGACGGAACCTCACAATGCGCTGGTGAAACAGTACACGGAGATGATGGCCACGGAAGGGATACGACTCGTATTTCAGGACGGGGCGATCGCTCAGATCGCAGAGGTCGCGGCCCTCGTGAACGACCGGATGGAGAATATTGGTGCCAGGAGACTTTACACGGTCATGGAGATACTCTTGGAGGAGATATCGTTCGACGCCCCCGACATGGCGGTTGCGGAGAAGGAGGTAACTATCGACGCCGAGTATGTGATGGACAAGCTGGAAGACATCATCGAGGACGAGGATCTCAGCCGGTACGTCCTGTAACCAAGATGTGCGGTTTGACGGCCGATGCGTTTCAGGCCCAGATGCGGAGGAGCTATGCATTCGAACAATCTGAAGGAACCGATGGAAAAGGCGGATATCCTCCTGGAGGTCCTGCCGTACATACGGCGCTTTTACGGAAAAACCATCGTTATCAAATACGGCGGCCACGCCATGGAGGATGAAAGCCTTAAAGAGATGTTCGCTAGGGATGTCGTCATGATGAAGTATATCGGGATCAATCCGGTGATAATCCACGGAGGCGGGCCTCAGATCAGCATGCTGCTCAAAAAACTGGGGAAGGACTCGAAATTCATAAAAGGGATGCGGGTCACGGATGAAGAGACGATGGATATCGTCGAGATGGTCCTGGCCGGCAAGCTCAACAAGCAGATCGTGGGACTGATCAACAGCCACGGCGGCAGGGCTGTTGGATTGAGCGGTAAGGACGGGAATATCGTAGAGGCGGAAAAGTACTTTCTGAGTGATGACAAGGCGAAAGACACCCCACCGGAGATTATCGACATCGGGCTGGTGGGAAAGGTCAGGAAGATCAACCCCGGCCTTATCACATCTCTGGTACGGGACGGGTTTGTCCCCGTGATAGCCCCCACCGGTGCCGGTGAGAGGGGTGAAACGTATAACATCAATGCGGATGTGGTCGCAGGAGAAATAGCCTCCGCCCTTGGGGCCGAGAAGCTGGTTCTCCTGACCGATGTGGAGGGTATCCTTGATGAAAAGAACCACCTGATACATTCCATCAATGCCGAGCAGGTCGGCGAGCTGATCGAAAACGGAACGATAGACGGAGGGATGTATCCCAAGGTAAAGTGCTGCCTCAAGGCCCTGAGGGGGGGTGTGGAGAAGACCCACATCATCGACGGACGCTTGGATCATGCGATTCTCCTTGAGATATTTACCGACAGGGGAATCGGGACGGAAGTGGTGGGGGATTGAACACATGCCGGAAGGCGGTAATCTGACAATGGAAGAACTTATTGCTCGATCGAACGAGTACATCATGGGCACGTACGCGCGCCTGCCGATTGTCCTTGTGAGGGGGGAGGGGGCGCGGGTGTGGGATGCGGAGGGAAAGGAATACCTCGATTTCCTGGCGGGGATCGCCGTATGCGCCCTCGGCCACTCCAACCCCCAGGTGTCGTCGGCCATCTGCGCGCAGGCTAGGACCCTGATGCACGTTTCCAATATATACCACATCGAACCCCAGATCCGCCTTGCCGCCCTTCTGGTGGAACACTCCTTTGCGGACAAGGTATTCTTCTGCAACAGCGGAGCGGAGGCGAACGAGGCGGCCATCAAACTGGCGCGCAAATACGCCCACGGACGGATGAATGGGAGTCAGTATCGCATCATAAGCATGAGGAATTCCTTCCACGGCCGGACCTTGGCCACGCTCACGGCAACGGGGCAGGAACGGTTCCAGAACGGCTTTGATCCCCTCCCGACCGGGTTTGACTATGTCCCTTATGACGATCTGATATCACTCGAGCGGGCCGTCACGGAGGATGTCTGCGCCGTCATGCTGGAGGTTATCCAGGGCGAGGGAGGGATCAGAGTCCCGGAGGAAGGGTACCTGGAAGGGGTGCGAAGAATCTGCGATGACAAGGGTGTTCTCATGATACTGGATGAGGTCCAGACGGGGATGGGACGCACGGGGGACCTCTTCGCCTACGAGAAGAGCGGTGTGGTCCCCGATATCATGACGCTGGCCAAGGCCCTGGGTAACGGTTTCCCCGTCGGAGCCATGCTGGCTACTGATGAGGTGGCGGCATCCTTTACGCCGGGGAGCCATGCCTCCACCTTCGGGGGGAACCCCCTCGCCATGGCGGCGGGACTTGCGGTCATGGAATCCCTGCTGGACGGGGGTGTCCTGGATAACTGCCGGGAGGTGGGGGCGTACCTTTTCAAGAGACTTGAGGAACTGAAAGGAGAGCATGCCGTAGTGAGGGAAGTGAGGGGGAGGGGCCTCATGATCGGTGTGGAGCTCTCTGTCGAAGGTGCGGGTATCGTGAGGGGGTGCATGGAGCGGGGACTGCTCCTGAACTGTACCTGCGGAAACGTCCTGCGGTTTGTTCCTCCCCTGATCATCACAAAAGAGGATGTGGACCGCGCGGTTGCTGTCCTGGACGGGGTGATGCGAGACCTATGAAGAAAGACCTGCTCACGATATATGATCTCGATGCCGTCGATATTGGAGAGATATTCACGAGGGCGAAGAAACTGAAGGACCTGCTGCGCAGAGGCGTAGCTCACGAATCCCTGCCGGGGAAGACCCTGGGGATGTTGTTTGACAAGTCATCGACACGGACCCGTCTGTCCTTTG
>JAFGSH010000197.1 GCA_016934695.1 Deltaproteobacteria bacterium | reverse complement strand
GCGTGCATGACCCCCCCGTTGAGGATGAGGCCGTGACACTCGAGGTGGCCACGTACCCCTTCTACCTCACCGATGATATCCCCGCGGGAAATGATATTCCCCCCGTTGGTGATGGTCCGCGAGACGATCTCCGCGCGCGTCTCCTTTGCCTTGAGGTAGATCCGTCCGCCCACGTCCAGTTCCGAACCGGGGCTCCCGACGAGGAGACTGTAGGAACGGGCCACGGCCCCCTTCCCCACGAGGTATATGGTCGGATACGACTGGACGGACCTGACTGGTTTCATGCAGATGTAATTGCTGAGAAAGAGGCCACCTTTCTCGACTATTCCCACGGACCGGGGACGAACCACCACGTCCTCCGCCCAGTGATGGATCATGGAAAAACTCAACTTGGCGTTCTTCTTCACATAGAATTCTGAGATCCCCACGTGGAGACCGCGCGTCACGTGAGAGGCGCTCGCACAGCCGGAGATGATGTGCAGTTCCGAATCTTCCTCGGCGATGATGATGTTGTGCACATTCTGGTTGAATCCCTCCTTCTCGAGGTAGAGACAGGCCTGCGCCGGGAGGGTGATCTTCTTCCCCGGAAGCGCCCGGATCACATAGCCGTTCTGCAGATCGAGACGGGCGCGCGCCGTATACTTGTCCGTATCCACGGACGCCAGTTTCCAGTAGTAGTCCTGTATCCAGTCCAACTCTTTCAGTGCCTTCTTGATGGGGATGATCTCCAGGCCGTCCTGTTGCGAGCCGGAGTGAATCGAGATGGCATCCTTCTGGATATACGTACCGGCGCGTTCTCCTTCGCTGATATCCAGGCCGGCAAGGGCCATCTTTTCCCTGTCCGCTTGGGGCAGTACTTTCAAATCCCTCACATCGGCGTGCGCGGGAGATTCGAGAGAATAGGCATCCAGGTCGATGTCCGGCCCGATCGCCGCCTTCTTGCCTTTCGCCTTGCGGGCCCTGTCGTCTAAGCTGCGCATCGTGCACACTCCCTGTATCCCACCTTCCGGATCTGCTTGAATATCTCCGCCGGGTGACCCTTCCCCGCCACCACGCCGTTGTAGAGGACCAGCCCCTTATCCGCCGTCACGTAGTCGAGGATGAACCCCGTATGGGTGATGATCAACCCCATCTTCGAACGACTTTCGATCATCTGTTTTACCGTCTTGAAAGGGGTAGACGATTTTTCCAGTTCGCTCGGTTTCGCCGTCTTGCAGGAGCCTGCCGTCTCGCACAGTCTTGCAGCCTTGCACGGCTCATCGGGGTTCCGCTGGAGCATGCCGTTGATCGTGTTCCCTATGAGGGAGATGTTCTCGAGGTCGACGCCGGATTCGGGTTCGTCGAAGAGGGCCAGATCGGCATCCTGGGCCATCAGCTGCAGGAGTTCGGAGCGCTTGATCTCTCCCCCGGAGAACCCCACGTTGATGTCGCGATCGAGAAAATCCGTGAAATTCACCCTCTCGGCAAGGGCATCAACATCAACATGATCGCGCGAACAGGCCTCAACCACCTTCCGCGTCTTCAGGCCCTGTATGCTGGGGGGGCGTTGATAGGACATCCCGATCCCGAGCCGCGCCCGGTCATCGATCGTCATATGCGTGATATCCTCTCCCTTGAACATGATTTTTCCGCCGGTAACCTTGTACTGTGGATATCCCATGATCGTCATTAAGAGCGAGGTCTTCCCCGATCCGTTCGGCCCGAACAGGATGTGGGTCTCGCCGGGGAGAATCTCCAGATCCACATGCTTGAGAATCTTTTTATTCCCCAATTTCACCTGCAGGTCTTCTATCAGCAGCATCCTATCGTCTCCTTGCCCTCGGAAATGTATCGTGCTCTATTCTATCTCTCTCATCAAAAGTCAACACAATTTTCCCCATTCCGATCTTCTACTTTAAGATAAGCACCAAACGGAAGATGGCAAGGCCTTTGGTACGGAAGCGGTATCGACAATTCGAGAGGGTGCGATCCTGTCAATCCATATGCGCATCGGGGGCATCGAAGAATGTCTTGTGCAGCCTGGCAACGACGGAAGGGATGTCGGCCTCGTTCACCACAAAGGTGAAACTGATCGACGACGCGCCGTGGGCGATCATGTCGATGGCGATCCCGCCCAGATTGTGCAGCACCAGCGAGGTAAAGTCAGGGACGCCCCGGATATTTTCGCCGACCAGAGAGATGGTGCCCTTGCCCCGGGAGACATGCACCGCGCCGAGACGCGACAGCTCATCGATCAATTCTTCCGCGATCTGGGAGTCGCTGAAGGCCATGACCATCCCCGCTTTGGACGTCGTCATAATTGAAGGAGAAATTCTTTCCCTGTCGAGGATTTCAAAAAGCGCCCTCAAGAAACCGGCCGGATCAGCAGAGACATCCGGGACGATGCCGACGGTGCACACCGGCCTCTTGTATGTAATAGAGGTGATAACGGCCCTCTCGCTCTTTGCATGCGCCGTTATCACGGTACCCCCGCGCCCCGGTTGCCGGGAATTATAGATGTGAACCGGGATCCCCTTGCGGCGCGCCGGCTCAAGGGTGTCGGGATGCAGGACCTTCGCGCCGAAGAAGGTCAGTTCCGACGCCTCCGTGAAGGAGATCTCCTCGATGGTGCGGGCCTCCGCAAAGATGGACGGATCGGCCGTCATGATCCCGTCGACATCCTTCCATATCTGGATGTCCGCAACATCGAGTGCCGCCCCGACCAGTGACGCGGTCAGGTCGGAGCCCTCGAACCCCAGGGTCGTGGTGGCTCCGTTCCGCGTGGAGCCGATAAATCCCTGGATGACGGGAATCTGGCCGGATGATACAACAGGGAGCACCTCCCTTCGAATGCCGCCGCTGGTGAGGTCGTCCACCGGCCTGGCCCCGGTAAAGCGGTCGTCGGTGATGATGAAATCCCGTGCATCCAGCCACCGGGCATCGATCCCCCGCTGGCGGAGGGCGGATGCGACTATCGTCGTTGCCACCAGCTCACCGTAGGAGAGGATCCTGTCTTGGCTGCGGGGTGTCAGTTCCCCGAGCGTGCACAGGCCCTCCAGCAGCGCACGGAGTTCTTCGAAATATCGTTCGAGGTCCCGCTGGATACCGCTCTCTTCAAAATCGGGGGTGAGTCCCCGTGCCAGAGCGATGTGGTATGCGCGGAGTGACTCCAGTTCTCCGGCAGCCTCCTGATCCATACCACCCGCCGCGATTCGTGCCATATGCAACAAGTTGCGGGTTGTCTTCCCCATGGCGGAATTAACCACCACCGGCTGCAGGTCGAGCCGGGAATGGATAATTTCCACTACCCTCCTGATCGAATCGATGTCCTCTATCGACGTCCCGCCGAATTTCATGACGATCATGGTTTTACCTCACACCGCTGATATCCCTTGAGCGTATTATCATGTGTGTCTCCCGTTCAGCATGCCGGCGCCTCCGTTTCGGCAAACAGGTCGTACTCATCCCCCGAGGTGATCGTGCACATCACGATATCCCCGATGTTCCGCTTAGCCCCTTTCACGTACGTGATGCCGTCTATCTCGGGTGCTTGTCGCTGTGATCTCCCGATGTAGTCATGCCCCGGGAGGTCGGATGGTTCCTCCAGGACCACTGCCGCCGCCTTTCCAACAAGTGCCTGGTTGATCTGACGGGAAATCTCCGCCTGTTCCTCCATGATGATCCCCCTTCTGAGCCGCTTGACCTCAGCCGGGATATGACCGGGAAGCTCCGCGGCCCTGGTCCCCTCCTCTTTCGAGTATTCGAAGACCCCCACATGATCAAATCGGGTCTCCTTCACGAAGGCAAGAAGCCGGTCAAACGCCTCCTCCGTCTCGCCGGGAAACCCCACGATCAGCGACGTCCTCAAGGTAACGCCGGGGATGATCTCCCGGGCATGCGCTATCGCCTCCCGTATCAGGCCGCTGTCGCCCCTCCTGTTCATCGCGGCGAGGATTCCGTCGTCGATGTGCTGCACGGGGATGTCGATATAGTTGCACACCTTTTCGAGATCGCGGATCATCCGGAAGAGATCAGCAGCGAGATTTGCCGGGTGGGTGTAAAGGAGCCTGATCCACTCGATCCTCTCGATCCTTGCCATCTCCCGGAGCAGATCTGGGAGACGGGGCGTCGCACCGAGATCCTGCCCATACCGGGTAGTCTCCTGGGCCGTCAGGATGATCTCCTTCACGCCCCCCCGGGCGAGCAGTTCGGCCTCCCGGAGAATGTCGTGCATCTCCCTGCTCCTGAATCTTCCCCGGACGGTGGGGATCACGCAGTAGGAACAGTGGTTGTCACACCCCTCGGCGATCTTGAGGTAGGCGGTGTGCGGGGGCGTGGCCAGGAGACGCCGGTGTGAGGAATCCATCAGAAAATTGGGGGTTCCGATGAAGGATCGATGCCCCGGCCCTGCCTTGTTGTCGAGAGAGACGATGTGCGCGACTATGCGGGGGATCTCTCCCGTTCCCAGGAAGAGATCGACCTCGGGGATCTCTTCCTCGAGGAGGCTCCCATACCGTTGGGGGAGGCAGCCGGCCACCACCAGGCGCCGGCAGCTTCCCTCCCGCTTCATTTGCGCCATCCGGAAGATCTCGTCGATCGATTCCTCCTGCGCCGGAAGGATAAAGGCACAGGTGTTGATGATAATGACCTGTGCGTCTTCGGGGGAGAGGACAAGCGTAAAGCCTTCCTCGGCGAGGGCGGCGGCCATCACTTCCGAATCGATCAGGTTCTTGGGACATCCCAGGCTGATGATATGGATGGTGTTCTTCACGTCAGCGGGGGAGCTTTCCGGCCAGTATCTTGCGCGGTTTGGCGCCGTCGGAGGGGCTCACGACGCCTTCCGCCTCCATCTTCTCCACGATACGGGCAGCCCGGTTGTACCCGATCTTCAGGTACCGTTGAACCAGGGATATGGAGGCCTGTCCTAGGTCGGTAACCAGCTCGACCGCCTCGTCGTACTTTTCATCGAACTCGTCGTCCGCCCCCTCTCCTTCCTTTGCATCCGGGGTGTAGGAGGATATCGACTCGTCGTACCGGGGCGTCCGCTGTCCCTTCACAAACCTCACGATCTTCGAGATTTCCCCGTCGGAAACGAAGGCGCCGTGGATACGCACCAGTTTTGATGTCCCCGGTGGGACGAACAGCATATCCCCCGCTCCGAGGAGCTTTTCGGCACCCAGTTCGTCCAGTATCGTCCTCGAATCCACCCGCGACGATACCTGAAACGATATCCGCGTGGGAAAATTGGCCTTGATGATACCGGTGATGACGTCTACGGAGGGGCGCTGGGTGGCCAGGATGAGGTGTATCCCCGCGGCCCGGGCCATCTGTGCGAGGCGTGCAAGGGAGGCCTCCACATTTCTCTGCGCCACCATCATCAGGTCGGCCAGCTCATCGATAATGACAATGATATAGGGGAGCTTCTCGGGGACCGCTTCGCCCTCTTCCCCGGAGACAGGAGCGGCGGATCCTGAGAGTTGTTTTATAAGAGCTTCCCGCTGCTTTTCGATCAACCGGTTATACCGCTCGATGCTCTTGACGCCCGCTCCGGCGATGACGGCATACCGGCGTTCCATTTCATCAACGGTCCACTTGAGCGCCTGCGATGCCTCCCTGGGATCAACCACCACCGGATGGAGGAGGTGCGGTATCCCCTCGTATCCCGACAGTTCGAGCCTCTTCGGATCGATCATGATGAACTTGACCTCGTCCGGCGTGGCCTTGAACAGGATGCTGCATATC
>JAFGSH010000196.1 GCA_016934695.1 Deltaproteobacteria bacterium | reverse complement strand
TCGCCTCGCCGATACCCCTGCTCGCCCCCGTCACCAGGGCGACCTTCCCGTCCAGAGAAAAATCTACCGTTTTCATCCTGTTCCTCCATCTTTTATATGGTCTGTATTGCGAGTCTGGCAGATATACCATTTGCCGGACAACTGCAAGGGAATGGTCGGTGGCCGGCGGGTCGTGATGGATTCGGCTCACGGTTAGCTGTCCTGGAGGAAGCGGCGGACCTGGGTGTCAGCGAGATCTTCGTTCCCTCCGACTCGGCTCCAGGAGGTATCCGCAGGTGCCGGTCGAGCTGGGGGTTGGATATCGTCGTCACCGGCGATTATGAGGTATTTACGGTGTAGGCTCAAGTTGCTCGGGGGTCTGTTCCTCGTTCCTGTTCCGGCAGATCGTTCCCCGCGATACCCGGATCAGGAGGACGATGGAGAGGATGAGGAGGACAATCAGCCCGCCGCCGAAGAGATACACCGTGGCAAGGTCCCATGCCTCCTTGATCCATCCCACCAGATAGACGGCAAGCGCCCCGATCCCGAAGGTCAGGATGAACTTGATCCCGTACCCGGTGCTCCTCCACCGGCTGGGCGTGTACTTGGCCACCAGGCTGTTCTCGATGGGCTGCATCCCGAGGGAGAAGAAAATGAAGAGCCCGGCCGACAGGACGAGCAGTTCCTGACTGACGAGGCTCATCAGGATGACAAAGGGGAGGCTGAGAGCGTGGAACGCCAGGTACATCCAGCGGAGGTCGTACCGGTCAGCGACCTTCCCCCCGAGGATCTGTCCCATGATGCCGATGAGATAGATGAGGGATGTCAGGAGCGTCGCGGCCACCGTCTTCGCCCCGGTCATATTGGGCAGGTCGAACCCTCTGAAGAAGTCCCAGAGGAAGGAGGCCTTGAGCTCGAGGTAGGCCGGGAGGACGACGCTGTTCCCCCGGTAGACGAGACCGGCGATGGTCATGGCGACGCACAGGATGAGGAAGTATCTCATGTTGTTGTTGCCGCTGTTGGGGTTTGAGGGGGTGTCCTCCGGCTCCGCATGCACCGGCGTCTCGTCGATATCCACCAGGAACAGGACGACCCCCCAGATGATCCCCAGCCCCCCGATGATCAGGTAGGTGATCTCCCACCCGACCAGCCAGTTCAGCAGGCCGGCTGCGAAGGGGGCGCTGATCAGTCCCAGGCTTCCCGCAACGCCGTTGATCCCGAGGGCCATCCCCCTGTTCCTGACCCCGAGAGATATCAGCCCCATCCCCGCCGGGTGGTAGATGCTGGCGAAGAAGCCGATAACGGCGAGAGAGAACATCAGCGATAGGGGGGTATCGGAAAATGCGGTCAATGCGGCGCCGAGACTTGTCCCTCCGAAGAAGACGATGAGTGCGGCCCGGTTGGTGAAGCGATCGGCGACCATCCCCCAGGGAAGGGCGGTCAGGCCGTACAGGAGGTACATGAGGAAGCTCAGCCTCAACACCTCCGCGAGGGGCATATCCAGTGAATGCATGAGGGGTATGGCCAGCGCCGGGAATATCATCTCGTAGAAGTGTGTGAAGAAGTGGGCGACGCAGGTAAGGATGATGATCTTTCGTTCGTTGGTCATCGATGGGTCTTCTCCCTCGTGGTACCGGTTGTCCTGTTTTATGGATGGTATCACTCTCCGAGCGCGTAGCGGAATTTCGCCACGACGGTGAGCCGGGCCAGCCCGAACCGTTCGGAGAGAGGTTCGAACGGAGCCGCCGCCCTCACGGCGCGCAGCGATTCCGCATCGAGGGCCTCGGAACCCGATGAGATAACGGCTCGGCAATCGGCGAGCGAACCCTCCTGCGCAATCGAAAATTCGACCACGGTGGTCCCCTCCTCCCCCCGTGTGAAGGCGTCGCCGGGGTATCTCCACCGCCGGTCGATCCGTTCCTTTACCCGGAGCAGGTATGGGTAATACTTTGTGTCCGTCCTGTCAAGGTCCACCGTATCGACCAGCGCGCCTCTGGCGCGCTCCCGGATATCCTCCAGCGGATCGGGGGCAGTCCTCTCGCCCGCGCCGGTCTTCGCGGCGGTTCCGCCGGGGCGTCTCTCGAGGGTGACGGTCAAGAGGTCTTCCCCCGAGTCCGTCCCCCCTCCTCTCCCCCTGAGGCCCGCCAGGGCAAGGACGACGATATGGGCTGCCAGAGAAAGCGCCACGGCCGTCAGAAACATCTTCCGTGTGGTCATATCGGTCACGGCTCCCCTTGTTATATACGGCACTTTTGCGCCGGTTGTCCATACGGAAATGGTCTTTTGCCCCGTCCTGTGGTATTACTTCCGGATGTGGAGTGACGAGTATTTCATGGAGATGGCCCTCGCCGAGGCCGAATCCGCCCTGACGTGGGGAGAGGTCCCGGTGGGCGCGGTGATTGTCATGGACGGGGAGGTGCTCGCGAGCGCCCATAACAGTCCCGTCCTGATGCAGGACCCGACCGCCCACGCCGAGATCATCGCTATCCGCAGGGCGGCGGAGGTACGGGAAAACTACCGTCTCACCGGGGCGACCCTGTACGTCACGATCGAACCCTGCGTCATGTGCGCGGGGGCGATCATTCACGCGAGGATAGGGAGGCTCGTCTTCGGCGCCGCGGACCCCAAGGGGGGGGCGCTCTCGCTGTATGGCATACCCGGCGATGGAAGGCTCAATCATTCCGTCGCCGTGACGGGGGGGGTACTCGAAAAAGAATGCGGGGAAATTTTGAGTAGATTTTTCCGCGAAAAAAGGATAAGAGGGCGGGTTCAGTAAAAACGCCGTCCGGTTTGCCTTGACGCGGAGAGGTACCGAAGTGGTCGTAACGGGATCGACTCGAAATCGATTTGGGGGCCAAAAGCTCTCACGGGGGTTCG
>JAFGSH010000195.1 GCA_016934695.1 Deltaproteobacteria bacterium | reverse complement strand
GTTCCTCAATGGTGATTCCCCTGCCGGTGCGTGTCCGACGATCGATGGTTGAGAGGGGGGCCGCCACATAGAAGGGGATTTTGTTCTCTCGGGCCAGTACCGCCAGGGAGTACGTCCCGATCTTGTTGGCGGTATCCCCGTTGGCGGCGATCCGGTCAGCCCCAACGATGACACAGTCAACCATCCCCCGATGCATGAGGGAACCCGCCATGTTGTCGGTGATGAGGGTGGCTTCGATTCCCTCCCGCTGCATCTCCCACGCGGTCAGACGCGCCCCCTGGAGGAGCGGGCGTGTCTCGTCCACCAGGACGTGGATCCTTTTCCCCTCTTCGCGGGCTGCGCGGATGACCCCCAGCGCCGTTCCGTACCCCCCGGTTGCGAGGGCTCCCGCGTTGCAGTGAGTCAGGACGGTGTCGCCGTCCGTGATCAGATCCTTCCCGTTTGTCCCGATCCGTTTGTTCGTCTCGATATCCTCTTCATAAATCCGCCGGGCCTCGTCTATCAGGGCCTCTTTTACGCCCTTCTCATCGGTATGGGGAGCGACATCTTCAAAGCGGGCCATCATCCGGTCGATGGCCCAGAAGAGGTTGACGGCGGTGGGACGGGAGCGGGCAAAGGCATCGCAGATCCGGGGGAATTCCTGTTGAACGGTGCCTCCGGGTGCATTTTGTGCACCGAGGGCGATCCCCATCGCGGCAGCAATCCCCACGGCGGGGGCACCCCTCACGGCCATCTCGTTGATGGCTTCGATAACCTCCGGGTACGTCCGGCAGGTCAGGTACCGCTCTTCGCGAGGGAGGGACCGCTGATCGATCATCACCACGGCATCCCCGGCCCAGGATATGGTCTCTATCATGGCGTGGTCAGTTTCTTTTTCAGCAGTTCATTGACGATCTTCGGGTTTGCCTTGCCCCCGGTGGCCTTCATCGTCTGCCCCACAAAGAAGCCGAAGAGCTGTTCCTTTCCCGCTCTGTACTGCTCGAGCTGCTTCGGGTTCGCCGCAAGGACCTCATCGACGGTCCGTTCCAATTCGCCGGTGTCGGTGATCTGGACAAGCCCTTTCTCTTCCACAATCTCCTTCGGACCTTTGCCGGTCCCCCACATCTCCTCGAAGACCCCCTTGGCGATCTTCCCGCTGATCGTTCCGTCCTCGATGATTCCGATCAGCTCCGCCAGGGATGCGGTGGAAATAGGACTTGCCGTGACATCCAATTTTTCTTCGTTGATGTGGGCCAGGAAATCCCCCATCACCCAGTTGCTGGCAATCTTCGGTCTCCCGCAGAGATTCACCACTGCCTCGTAGTAGTCCGCGAGGGCACGGCTCGCCGTCAGGACGCCCGCGTCGTACGGCGGGATATTGTACTCACCGACAAATCGCTCCCGCTTCTCCAGGGGAAGTTCCGGGAGGGTCCGGGCGATCTCTTCTCTCCACTCATCGGATATGACGACGGGGACGAGATCGGGCTCGGGGAAGTAGCGATAGTCGTGCGCCTCCTCCTTCCCCCGCATGGAGTGGGTCACCCCCTGCGCGGCATCCCAGAGGCGTGTCTCCTGGACAACCTGATTCCCCCGCTCCAGTACGGCCTGTTGCCGCCGGATCTCGTATTCGAGGGCATGCTGGACGTTGTTGAAGGAGTTCATGTTCTTCAGTTCCGATCTGATCCCGAAGGCCTCCTGCCCCTTCGGCCGGAGGGAGATATTGGCGTCACAGCGGAAGCTCCCTTCCTCCATGTTGCCGTCGCATATCTCGAGGTAGACCAGGATCTCGTGCAACCTGCGGAGGTACTGGGCCGCCTCTTCCGGGCTGCGCATATCCGGTTCGCTGACGATCTCGATCAGGGGAACCGCCGCCCGGTTCAGGTCGACGTAACTGGAACCGCTCACTTCATCGTGAATCGACTTGCCTGCGTCCTCCTCCATATGGATACGGGTGATCCCGATCCGCTTCTTCCCCCCCTCCCTCTCGATGTCAACATAACCGTGTTCTGCGAGGGGGTGCGCAAACTGGGTGATCTGGTAGCCCTTCGGGAGATCGGGGTAGAAATAATTCTTTCGTGCCCAGGTGCTGGTCCCGTTCACCGTACAGTGGGTCGCGATCGCCATCTTCATCGCGTACTCGACGACCTTCCGGTTGAGGACGGGGAGGACCCCGGGCATTCCGAGGCAGACGGGACAGGTGTTGCTGTTCGGTTCCTCGCCGAACCGGGTCGAACAGCCGCAGAATATCTTCGTTTCGGTCAGGAGCTGAGCGTGTACCTCAAGCCCTATTACTGGTTCGTATTCCATTACAGATTCGGTTTCCTTTGCTCTTTCTCTGCGTTCTTTTCGTAGGCGGCGGCTACCTGCAACAGTTTCTCCTCCGCAAAGTGACTGGCCATGAACTGGACCCCCACGGGGAGTCCTCCCTCCGTGAATCCGCAGGGAACCGAGATCCCCGGGACCCCCGCCAGGTTCGCCGAGAGGGTGAAGATATCGTAGAGGTACATCTGGAGAGGATCGTCCATCTTTTCCCCGATCCGGAAGGCCGGTGTGGGTGTTGCGGGGGTCAGGATGACATCACATCCGGTGAAGGCCCGGTCGAAATCCTGTCTGATGAGCGCCCGTACCTGGGATGCCTTTTTATAGTAGGCGTCGTAGTACCCGGAGGAAAGGGAGTAGGTCCCGATCATGATCCTGCGTTTGACCTCCGCCCCGAAGCCGGCGGAGCGGGTCTTCTTGTACATATCGAGGAGGTTTTCCGCCTCGGGTGCCCTGAACCCGTATCGGACCCCGTCGTACCGGGCCAGGTTCGAGCTGGCCTCAGACGGTGCGATGATGTAGTACGTGGCGACACAGTACTCGGCGTGGGGGAGCGAGATGTCCCGGCACCGGGCACCGAGTCCCTCCAGGATCTTGATTGCCGCGTCTATGGAGGCCCTGATCTCCGGATCGATCCCCTCCACGAAATACTCCTTCGGGATGCCGATGGTCCATCCCTCGATTCCCCGCCCGATGCAGATCCGGTAATCGGGGACCTCCGCGGGGACGGACGTGGAATCGCCGGTGTCGTGGCCGGCGATCGCATTCATCATGATGGCGCAGTC
>JAFGSH010000194.1 GCA_016934695.1 Deltaproteobacteria bacterium | reverse complement strand
TCGATGGAAAAGATAACCCCGGAGGCGGCCAGGTCGGATCGCACCATCTTCTGAACACCGATGGAGAGGGCGACCGACATGTGATCGAACCCCTTGTCTTCCCGGTACGAGATGGCCCGGTTGGTGAAGAGCGAGGCGAAGCATTTTCTGCATGCATCCAGCAAGGCATCCTTCCCCGTGATGTTCAGGTATGTCTCCTGCTGGCCGGCGAAACTCGCGTCGGGCAGATCTTCAGCCGTTGCGGAACTGCGCACGGCCACGTCGGTGTCCTCCCCATATTCGTCGCAGAGTTTCCCGTAGGCCTCGATGATCGCCTGGTTGAGATCATCGGGAAAGGGTGCATTATAGATCAGGGATCGGGCCTTCTCCCCCTTTTCACTCAGGTTATGCATGTCGTGGGTATCCAGATCGGAGAGGACCTGTTCGATTTCGTCTCCGATCCCGGCAGAATCAAGCAGGTAGCGGTACGCCTCGGCGGTCACGGCAAAGCCGTCCGGGATGCTGACCCCCTTGCCGGTCAGTTCCCGTATCATCTCACCCAGAGATGCGTTTTTCCCTCCAACCTGCGGAATATCATCCAGCTCCAATTCATTAAACCACAGTACCAGTTTCTTAGCTTCCATGACACGCCTCCTCACAACGAACATTGAATTTTCAATGTTTATTTTTCTAACAATTCCCGCACTTGAAGTCAATCGCAAAGTACGCCGCACCGTGACAAACGTAAGGACCGGCAAAAATCTAATGAAAAAAGATTTTTTAATTCAGAAACTTAGGAACACCGGTGCGATCGGGCCCGCATGATACCCTCCGCGATCTTCAGGTCATCCGGCGTGTTGATCCCCATGGCTTCGGAGGGGTCAGGGATAATGAACGATCCGCTCCTGCGCTGTTGCCCGCGGGCAATTTCGAAGATGTCGGTGAAATAATACTCTCCCTGGGAGTTGTCGTTGCCGATCCTGCGGACGGCATCAAAGAGAAACTCTTTCCGGGCGCAGTATATCCCCGTGTTGATCTCCCGGATCTTCGCTTCTTCCGCAGTGGCATCACGCGCCTCAACGATCTTCAGGACCTCTCCAGCCTCATTCTTGACCACCCTCCCATAGCTGCCCGGATCATCGAGCAGGGCGGTCATAACGGTGATGACCCCGCCGTGCGCTCGGTGGCTCGCCAGGAGGTCCTCGATGGTGGCGGGAAGGAGCAGGGGTACATCGCCGCACAGTATCAGCACATCTCCCTCGAACCCGTTCAGCGCGTCGGCGGCCTGCAGGACGGCGTGCGCACTTCCCAGCTGTTCTTCCTGCAGGGCATAGATGAGCCCCTCGCCGGCCATGGCCTCCATAACCATGGATGCCTGGTGCCCCACCACTGCAACGGTTTTCTCGGCGCCGACCACACGCGCAAGCGCTGCCACAAACCACACCATCGGCCTGCCGCAGAGGGGATGCAGCACCTTTGCCACATCGGATTTCATCCGCGTCCCCTTGCCGGCAGCCAGTATCACGGCGGCGAGATCCTTCCGTTTCCGGTCCGTCATGCGATGGGTCCTTTCTCTCTGATCAGCTCCATCCCGGGAGAGAGTATGACCAGCACTTCTCGAATCATTTTCATGTCGGCGTCCTCCACGACAAAGGTGATGGCTCCATACCTGAAGATCTCGCTTCTCCGGGGGATTTTCCCCATCATATGCAAAAGAAATCCCCCGAGCGTTTCATAGTCCCCCTGTGGAACGGCAACGGGGAGAAGACTGCGTACGGTCTCCAGCTTCGCCTGTGCATTGAAGAGATACCTTCCCGGCCCGACCTTCCGGTACAGCACTTCGCCGTCGCTGTGGTATTCGTCTTCGATCTCACCGACGATCTCTTCCAGGATGTCTTCAAGGGTCACGATCCCGACGGCCCCGCCATACTCATCGACAATAACGGCCATCTGCTCCTCCCGGTTCTGGAGTTCCAGGAAGAGATCCTTCGCCAGCTTGGTTTCGGGAACATACAGGACGTTGCGCTTCATACACCGTTCAACGAGCATCTCCTCGGGGGAGAGACGGTCCTCATCGTCCCCGGAGAGGGCATCCATGATATCGAAAGAATACAAGATGCCGATAATATCGAATATCTTGTCGCGGTAAACGGGGATATACGAGTACCCCTTCTCGACAACGATCCGGGTGGCCTCCCGCAGGGTCATGGTCGCCGGCACCACGGTCACATTGGAGAGGGGGACCATGATCTGATCCGCCGTGGAATCGGAAAAATCGAAGACCCGCTGGATCATCTCCTTTTCCGGCTTCATAATGTCGCCGCTGCTCCGCTCGTCCCGCAGGAGCGACTCCAGACCGTTCTTCGTTATGTATGCGGGATACGGGTGATCCCGTTTCCCCGAGAAGGTATAGACGGTCCTCCGCGAAATCCTGAGCAGGACAAAGACGATGGGATAGAATACCCAGGAAGCGATCCACAGAAACCCGGCAATCCGGGGGGCCATCCAGTTCGCATGCTGCTGAAAGATGCTCTTGGGAATGACCTCCCCCACAATGAGAATGAGGGGGATCATCACCACGATGGAGAGGAGTTCCCCCGTTTCGGTTCCAAACAGGGAGATAAAGAAGGCCGTGGCAAGCGCGGTATTGGTGACGGCACAGAGATTCGTTCCGGTCAGCGTGGTGGCCAGAAACCACTCCGGCCGTTCCATCAGCTTCAGCGCGACGGACGCGGCATGGGAACCGGTCTTGGCCTTGTGTCTCATGACATTGATGTCACAGGATACCAAGGCGAGTTCTCCCCCGGAGAAGAGCCCCTCCAGGAAGAGAAACAGGGGAATAGGGAGAAGGAAGAGGAGATCAGGCATCGCCGGAGCCCTCCCGCTTTGTGATGCGGATGGTCAGTATCCGCGCCTTGTCTATCTTTTCCACCGTGAAGGTGTAACCTTCCGCAGAAACTTCCTCTCCCTCCGCCGGCAGTTTTCCGAAGAGGTGAAAGACGAATCCCCCCGCCGTGTCGAACTCCTCCGTTGCAATCGGGAGCTCCACGAGCCTGCTGAACTCTTCGATATCCATCATGCCGGAGACGGCGATGGTATCCTCCCCAATCCGGTTAAAGCGGTTCCGGGGGTCGCCGTGTTCCTCATAGATATCCGCAAAGAGGGTCTTGAGAACCGCATCGAGGGTCACCAGGCCGGCGACTCCTCCATACTCGTCCACTACGATGGCAATCTGGAGCTTCCTGCCCTGAAAGTCCCGGAGCATTTCGTCAGCCCTCTTTTCCATGGGGACAAAATAGGGTTTTTTGATCAGACGCTGCCACCGTACATTCTTGTTTTTTCTCGTTATCGCGGCCAGCAGATGTTTTGAATGCAGGATGCCCAGAATATCGTCCCGGTCCGTCCCATAGATCGGGATCCGTACCTCCCGGGTCCGTATGATCTCCCGTTCTATCTCTCGTATATTCATGGAGATGGGAAGACAAAACATGTCAACCCGCGGCACCATGATATCAGACACCTTCGTATCGGCGAGTTCGAACACCCGGTGGATCAGGTCCTTCTGCGCCTCTTCCAGGGCCCCCTCCTGGTGTCCCGCGTCGACCAGCGCCTTGAATTCATCCTCGGTCAGCGTTTTTCCCTCCAGCTGGTGCCTCCTCCCAAAGAGGGACACGAACAGGTCCGATATCTTTTCGAGAGACCAGACCACCGGCCGCAGCAGGCCGGTTAACACGACGAGCGGGAGGGCGACGGCACTGGAAAACCGCATCGGGTGGGTAACCGCGAAGGTCTTGGGTATCGCCTCGCAAAAGATGCTCAGCACGATACTGCCGACGGCAATGGCGATCCACTTCCCTTCGGCCCCGAAGATATGGATCAGGACGGAGGTCGTCAGGGCGGCGATGGCAATATTGACGGATTCGTTCCCGGCGATAATGGTGACGAGCAGATTCCGGGGACGCGCCAGCAGCCGTTCGACATATCCCGTAAAGGGGAATCGCTCCTCCTTCATCTTGTGGAGATGGAGGGGAGTAAGAAAAAATATGGCGGCCTCTGAACCGGAAAAGAATCCCGATACAAGGAGCAGGATGCCCAGTAAGATGAGCTTAGCGGTCGGTTCGTATTCCAATGGTCCTGGTAATCTCTCGCCTGTAGGGTTGATACCGATGCGCCCGGGAATGGGCGCACAAACCCTCTAATGTTCTACAGATTATCCTGCCTTTACGAAAAAGTCAACTGATCGCGTCTTCTTCCCCAGGGCGCACCGTGCCTCAAGAGATGCAGCGAACAATCTATTGACAAAACCGGGCACTTAGTGAAAAGTTTCTTGCGAAGGGTCGTACCGGATGCCGTACCCCTCCCTAGCCGGAGCACACCGGCCGGGCGGTGCGTGTCCTCGGGGAGTGTTAAATGGAAACGCTTACCATCGTAACGAATTTTGAACCCAGGGGGGATCAGCCTCAGGCAATCGCGCACCTCTCGGAAGGGGTCGAAAGGGGTGAGCGGCACCAGGTCCTCCTGGGGGTCACCGGGTCGGGGAAGACCTTCACGATCGCCAACGTGATCGGTGCGGTGCAGCGTCCCGCCCTCGTCATCGCCCACAACAAGACCCTGGCGGCCCAGCTCTACAACGAGTTCAAGACCCTTTTCCCGCACAACGCAGTGGAGTATTTTGTCAGTTACTACGATTACTATCAGCCGGAGGCCTACATCCCCAGCACCGACACCTATATCGAGAAGGACTCCTCCATCAACGACCGTATCGACAAACTCCGCCATTCGGCCACCCGCTCCCTTCTGGAGAGAAAGGACGTGATCGTCGTCGCCAGCGTATCCTGCATCTATGGGATCGGTGAGCCGGACCGGTACGCCGAAATGCAGGTCTCACTGGAAAGGGATATGGAAATCGGAAGAGAGACCCTCCTCAGGAGGCTGGTCGAGATACAGTACGAACGAAACGATATCGACTTTCACCGCGGCACCTTCCGCGTTCGGGGGGATGTGGTGGAGATATTTCCCGCGTACGAAGAGGAGCAGGCGTTGCGGGTGGACTTTTTCGGGGATACCGTCGAATCGATATCCGTCGTCGACCCCCTCCGGGGAGAAAAGATGGGAAGCCTGGAGCGGACCACCATATACCCGGGGAGCCACTACGTGGTGACACGGGACACCATGGTTCGAGCCGTCGAGGCGATCCGGGAGGAACTGGTGGAGCGTCTGACCTTTCTGAAGGGAGAGGAGAAGCTCCTGGAGGCGCAACGGCTCGAGCAGCGGACCCTGTTCGACATCGAGATGATGGAGGAGATGGGATACTGCCAGGGGATCGAGAACTACTCCCGGCATCTGACCGGCCGCCTGCCGGGGGAGCCGCCCCCCACGCTGATGGAATATCTCCCGACGGACGCCCTCGTGATCATCGATGAGAGCCACGCCACGATCCCCCAACTCAACGCCATGTACCGGGGGGACCGCTCACGGAAGGAGACCCTCGTCGAGTATGGATTCCGCCTCCCCTCCGCCCTCGATAACCGGCCCTTGACCTTCAGGGAGTTCGAGTCATTCCCCAACCAGCGGCTGTACATATCGGCCACACCGGCGGAGTACGAACTGCGGCAGGCGGGGGGCGTGGCTGTGGAACAGATTATCCGCCCCACCGGTCTCATGGACCCCGAGATCACGGTCAGGCCGGTGGCCGGACAGGTGGACGACCTTTTCGGCGAAATCACGAAGCGGGCCGAACAGGGGGACCGCGTCCTGGTCACCACCCTGACCAAACGGATGGCGGAGAACCTGACGGAGCACTACCACGACCTCGGAATGAAGGTGGCCTATCTCCACTCCGACATCAACACCCTCGATCGGGTCGCGATCATCCGGGATCTCCGGATGGGGAAATACGACGCCCTGATCGGGATCAACCTCCTCCGGGAGGGGCTCGACATCCCGGAGGTCTCCCTGGTGGCCATCCTGGACGCGGACAAGGAGGGTTTCTTGCGCTCCGAACGGTCGCTCATACAGACAAGCGGCCGGACGGCGCGCAACATCAGGGGGCAGGTCATCATGTACGCCGACAGGATCACCCCCGCCATCCAGACCTGTCTCGATGAGACCCTCAGGAGGCGGGCGATACAAAAACAATTCAATGAGGAGCACCATATCACCCCGGAATCCGTCAAGAAGGAGATGCATGACATCCTCAGTTCCATCTATGAGGCGGATTACGTGACTGTCAGCGTCGAGGAGAAGATTGAGGCTTACATCTCCGGGGATATCCCCGCCACGATCAGAAAGCTGGAGGGGGAGATGAAACGGGCGGCCAAGGCCCTCGAATTCGAGAAGGCGGCCCGGCTCCGCGACGAGATCAAAGAACTGTCACGCGTCGAGACCGAGCTCGGCCTGTGGAAGTAGCGAGAAGACGGCATACGCAGATGGACACAAAGGCGCTGCAAGAAACCATACGCACCGCACCGCGGCATCCGGGGGTATACCTCATGAAGGATGCTGCAGGAAGGATCATCTACGTCGGCAAGGCCAAGGACATCCGCGCCCGTGTCCGCTCGTACGTCGGCGGCACCGACGGTCGGCGAATGATCCCCTTCCTGGTCTCCCGGATAGAGGAGATGGAATTCATCCTCACGGAGACGGAGAAGGAAGCTCTCATCCTCGAGAACAATCTGATCAAGAAACACCGGCCCCGATACAACGTCAACCTGCGGGACGACAAGAACTTCTACAGCCTGCGGCTGGATACCGCCCACGATTTCCCCCGTTTCCAACTGGTCCGCCGTATCAGGAAGGACGGCGCTCGCTATTTCGGCCCGTACTCCTCCAGTTCCTCGATGAAGGAGACGTTCCGGTTCCTGCACCGCATCTTTCCCCTCCGGACCTGCCGGGACCTGGAGTTCAAGACGAGGACGCGTCCCTGCATGGAGTACCAGATCCATCGCTGTCTCGCCCCCTGCTGCGGCCTCGTGACCCGCGAGGAATACCGCACGCTCATGGCCGAGGCAACCCTCTTCCTGGAGGGACGGAGCGGAACACTGGTCCGGCATCTCCGCGCGCAGATGGACCGGGCCGCCGAAGCGCTATGTTTCGAGGAGGCGGCTCGGATCCGTGACAGGATCGGTGCAATCGAGGCCACCCTCGAAAAACAGAGGATCGTGTCGGCCTCCCTCCGGGATCAGGATATCTTCGGCCTGTACCGGGAAGGAGACCGGCTGCAGATCTACGCCATCCATGTGAGGAAGGGAGCCATCCTCGGGCAGAGACGATTCCCCCTGATCAAGACACGCATGGAATCATTCGAAGCCTTCTCGTCGCTGTTACAGCAGTACTACAACACGGGCGTGACTGTTCCTCGGGAGATTATCATCTCCGAGGCGGTGGAAGACGAGGAGATCATCGAACAATGGCTCGCGGAAAAGCGCGGGGGAAGAGTCTCTCTCGTCGTCCCCCGGCGGGGAAAGAAAAAGGCCCTCCTCGCCATGGCGGTGTCCAACGCCGAACAGACCCTCAGGGCGGAAGAAAAACGACAGACCGATACCGAAGAACTGCTCCACGACCTCGCGTGCTCCCTCCTACTGCGAAAACCGCCCCGGCGCATCGAGTGTTTCGATATATCCACCATCGGCGGACGGTATGCGGTCGGTTCGATGGTTGCTTTCTCGGACGGGGTTCCGGACCGGGCGCGCTACCGGCGCTTCAGGATACGGACGAAAGACGAGGCCGACGACTACGGGATGATGCGCGAAGTCCTGGAACGGCGCTACCGCGGCGTCGAAGCTCTCCCCGACCTGATCGTGGTCGATGGAGGGAAAGGGCAGATCGGTGTCGCCCTCTCCGTCCTCCGGGATTTGGAAATTTCCGGGGTGGATGTCATCGGCCTGGCTAAGGGAGCCCACGATCTACCGACCAGTCGGCCCTCTCCGGTGCATCGGGACCGGGACCGCGTCTATCTCCAGAACCGTAAAAACCCATTGTATCTCGATAAGCATCCCCAGGCCCTCTTTCTCCTCCAGCGGGTAAGGGACGAGGCCCATCGCTTCGCGGTTACCTACCACCGTGCACTGAAGGCGCGGGAAGACCTCCGGTCCTCCCTGGACAACATCCCCGGGATCGGCACGGTCAGGAAGAAGGCGCTCCTCATCTCTTTCGGAGATGTGAAAAAAATCGCGGCCGCATCCCGTGAAGAACTTGAAAAAGTCCCGGGAATAGGGGAAAATGCCGCTCATACGATATTCGAATATTTTCATCTCCCCGGTGAGGGGCCGGACCGGTAAGCATCGACGGGACGTTCTATACGTCGGCGCTGCGGGCGGCGATCCCCTGAGGAGACATCGATCAATCAACGCTCTTGAATCAAACAAGCTGTCATGAAACATTCGTCTCACCGCCGTTTGGTGCATTGCCTGCCGCTGATACTGCTTGCCGGTATGGTGTCCGGATGCGCCCTGAAGGAACGGCTCTACTATGCCGCTCCCACCCTCCTTCCGGGTACCGAACGATCCATGAAGACCGCCGGTTTCTGGGAGGGCCGCCACCCCTTTCCGGACCGGATCATCCTCGACCGCGAGGAAATCCTCACCCTTAACCGCCGGATACAGAACGAACTCAAGCTGACCCGCGATATTACCTGTATCGCATCCCCCCTTTCGGGAGAGAAGGTACGGGGCATGATCGAGGAAAGTATAACGTACCATGCCGGGAGGCACCTTTACCACGAAGATGGCAGCACGGTCACCTCACGATTCTACGCGGAGATGGCGGGTTATATGAACCTCCAGTCCGAATTTGACTTGCGGTATGGTCTCATCGTCCGCTACACCGACCAGCGTGTCTTGCCCACTGCGGCGCCTCTATACGCGAAACAACACGATCGGGATTTTGACGCACTGCAGAACAGCGCCCTCGATATCGGCACGCCCGTGGCGGTGGCGCACGCCACTCCGGACGGGACGTGGTATTACGTGATCGACCATCTCAACGCCGGATGGGTCCCGGCGGAGGCGGTGGCCCTGTGCACCTTGGAAGAGCTGCGGCGATTCGCCGCCGCGGAGCCCTTCGCCGTCGTGACACGGGCAAAGGGGGGCCTGTTCCGGGACGCCGGAATGAGGGTGTATCACGATTACGTGCGCATGGGGGCGCGGCTCCCGCTCTCAGGCAGGGACAGCCGTATCGCGACGGTTCGCCTTCCCCTCCGGGGGGAGGACGGGATGCTCGCCGAACAGGCGGGATACATCAGGGAGGATGATATCCACGAGGGATATCTCCCCTATGCCCCACGCACCATCATCCGGCAGGCATTCGAGTTGCTCAACGCTCCCTACGGGTGGGGCGGCCTGTACGGCGAGCAGGACTGTTCCCGGTTCGTCCAGGAAATCTTCGCAACAGTCGGAATATCACTGCCGCGCAACTCCTCAAAACAGGCCGAAGTAGGGGAGTTGATCGGCGAGTACACGGACGGTGCTGAGAACGAAAGGAAACGGGGGACCCTGTCAGAACAAGCGATCGGGGGGTGCACGCTCCTCTACCTGCAGGGGCATATCATGCTGTTCCTCGGAATGG
>JAFGSH010000193.1 GCA_016934695.1 Deltaproteobacteria bacterium | reverse complement strand
TACCCCCTCGGCCCTGATCTGGATCACGGCGAAGAGCACTGACAAGGATGTCGCCCTCGTACTGGCCAGGAGCTATGTCGATGTTGCACTCGCGTCCAACCTTGAGGACAACAAAAAGGTCGTCCGGTCCGAGAGGGAATTTCTGGAGAGGCAGAGAGATCAGGCATACGGGAAATTCCGGGACTCGGAGCAGGCGGTGTTCGATTTCAAGAAGGAATACCAGATCCCCGGCGATTTCGACGAGGAGCGGGATATCGGCATCCAGCTGCAGTTGAGACGGCTCCAGGCCCAGGTCGTCATGGATAAGGAACGGTTTGAGAAGCTGGATGAGGCCTACTTCGCCAGCCAGGTGAAGGAGGCTGGGATCGTGGGGAATATTCGGGTGATCAGCCCTCCCGTCTTTCCTGTTACCCCCTCAAGAAAGGCCGAAGTACGTCTCATGATCATCATCCTCCTCGGGGGGCTGATGCTGGGGATCGGTGTCGCGCTGCTGCCCGAGTTTACACATCGCGGGGCCATCCGGCATGAGATCGACATTGCGGATATCTGCGAACTTCCCGTACTGGGTGATCTTCCGAGGGTTAAACTATGATCGCATGCCGGAGAGTTCTCGTTTTTCTTGTGGTGATGACCGTCATAACGGGGATGTGCGGACCTCCTCCGGCCAGGGGGGCGGGGCGTATTGAGATCACCCCCATGGTCACCGTCGGTACGGTGTACGATGACAATATCTTTCTGGACAAGGACAACGAAAAATCGGATTATATCACGACCATCTCGCCCGGGATCGGGCTCGCCGCTTCTTCACGGGACAACGGGATGGATCTGTTTTACGCCCCGACCTTTGTCAAATATCACGATTACTCGGACAATGATACGGTCCGCCACAACGCCCGGCTTCACCTCTGGCAGGAGATAGGGAAATCCTGGCGGTTCGACGTCAGGGAAAATTACCTGAGATCGGAGGAAGCGGCGGAATCCTCTTTTGCGGACTACGAAGAGAGGGAAAGGACGAGGCATACCCGGAACACCTATGAGAGAAATGTGCTTGATGGTGCCGTAAGGTATCAGTTCGGTCCCGAGGATACCCTGACGGCCGGCTATCGGCATGACCTCCTGGAAAACAAGGATCCTTCCCTGGATGATGTGACCCAACACGGTCCGTATGCCGGCTTGGTCTACTGGTTTGACAAACACAACGGCATGGATCTGAGATACCGGTTTACCAGGGCTTCATTCGAACGGAACGACGGCAATCCTGCGGGTGACGATTTTGACGGACACGAGGCGGATGCCCGCTATCTCTATCGCTGGAATCAACGGACACGGGGATATGTCGGTTACGGGTATACGCGGAGGGACTTCGAAAAGGCATCGAGAGAAGATCGCACGGTGCATGAAGGGTCCGTCGGGCTGACCCACGGCTTCTCTCCACGGACATCCGTGTCTCTGGATGCGGGGTACTACAAACCGGAAGGGTATGGGACGGACGAGACGGGGCACATGAGCTACGGTGCGACCCTGACGAGGGCCTTTGAGCGGGGGACCCTCTCGCTGAGAGGCACGAGCGGGTGGGATGAGGATTATCTGGACGCGGAGGACCAGCGGGGTTATACGCGGTACTGGTCCGTTGCCGGTGATGTGGATTACAGGGTCTCGAAGAATGTGACCGCCTATGCGGGGGGATCATACCGGAAGAACGAGCCCTATCTGTCGAACGTGGAAGACAGGACCTACATGGGACGTTGCGGCCTCCGGACGGGGTTCTTCCGCTGGTACTCTCTGAGCCTGGAGTACACCTATCTGAACCGGCGGAGCGATGACCCTGATGATGAATATGTGGACAACAGGATCATGCTGATGCTCTCCGCCTCGCGGCCGTTCCGGTCGGTATATTAGGAAAATTGCTGGATCTTGTCATTTCGAAGGAGCGCCGGCGAGTGAGAAATCTTGGATTTCTCCCTTCGGTCAATCTTGGATTTCTCCCTTCGGTCAATCTTGGATTTCTCCCTTCGGTCGAAATGACAGAAACGCGGATGACAGGTAACGCTGGTTTTGCATAGATATCGATCTGACAGGTGTACAAAGATTGAATCAAGGGCGGGATCATGTGATCCCGCCCTTTGTTGGTTCTGTTCTCACGGGACCGGGTGGATCTCGACCCGCCGGTTCAGCGCCCTTCCCTCCTCGGTCTCATTGGAGGCCCGCGGCCGTGAGAAATCATACCCTGCGGGATAGAGTCGCTCCCGGACTACACCCCCCTGTATCAGGTAATCCACCACTGCATTGGCACGCCTGTGTGAGAGTTTCTGATTGTAGACCTGAGTGCCGAAGTTGTCCGTATGGCCCTGTATTTCGGCCTTCAGAGAGGGATTGTTCTTGAATACGGCGATCACCTGGTCGAGGGTTCCATGGTATTCGGGTTTTATGTTGTGCTTGTCGAAGTCGAAGAGGGTATCCCCGATGACCCAGCAGCCATTTTCATCGACCAGCGCCCCCTGAGGCGTTCCGGGGCACTTGTCGGAGGAATCAGGCACGCCGTCGCCGTCGCTGTCGAGCGGGCATCCCCGGCAGTCGACGATCACCCCTTCAGGCGTTCCGGGGCACCTGTCGAGGTAGTCGGGGACACCGTCGCCGTCGCTGTCGAGCGGGCACCCCCATTCATCCACCTTCACCCCTTTGGGCGTCCCGGGACACTTGT
>JAFGSH010000192.1 GCA_016934695.1 Deltaproteobacteria bacterium | reverse complement strand
TGCAGTGCATCCGGCTCCCGGTTCCTGATCGCGTCGGATTTTCCCTCCAGGAGGGTGAAGAGCTCGACGTCATCGATGATCCCGTACTTGACAACCTCCGACAGGCCGTTGGTGAATTCGTCCTCCGGGAGGGTCTCCAGGAAGCCGAGGTCTATGAAGATGGCCTGCGGCTGAAAAAAGGTCCCCAGGAGGTTCTTCCCCTCGGGGAGATCGACCCCCGTCTTGCCGCCGATGCTGCTGTCCACCTGGGCCATGAGGGTCGTCGGTACCTGGATGTAGGGGATGCCCCTCATGTATATGGATGCAATAAAACCGGTCATGTCCCCGGTGACCCCGCCGCCGAACGCGATCAGGGCACAGCTCCTGTCGATGCCGCGAGTCAGCAGTTCCCTGACGACGGCAAGGACGGTGTCCATATTCTTGGAGGCCTCTCCCGCCGTAAACTCGATCAGATCGGCCTTCACGCCTACCGCTTTCAATACGCCGAGGACCTCTTCACCGTACAGGGGCGATACGTTGGAATCGGTGATGATCGTATACCGGGAGATGTTGCTCTTTGCGATAACGAGCCCCATGCGGTCGAGAATGGTGTGACCGACGCAGATCTCGTGAGAGAGGGGGGATTGCTTGTCGAGATTGATCTTGATCCTTTTCATGCCGACACCGTTGTTCCTTTCCGTATGAGCTCCTCGAGTGTTCGTATCTCTTCCATGAGCATGTAGAATTTTTCCGGTTTGAGGGATTGGATCCCGTCCGATACGGCCTTTCCCGGTTCGGGATGGACCTCGATCATGACGCCGTCCGCCCCCACCGCGAGCGCCCCCCTTGTCAGGGGAAGGACATACTTCCAGTTCCCCGCCGCATGGCTGGGATCGACGATCACCGGCAGGTGGGAGAGCTCCTTCAGGACGGGGACGGCGCTGATGTCGAGGGTGTTGCGGGTCGCCGTCTCGAAGGTGCGGATCCCCCGCTCGCACAGGATGACCTCGTCGTTCCCCGACGAGAGGATGTATTCCGCCGACATGAGGAACTCTTCGATCGTCGTCATCATTCCCCGCTTGAGGAGCACGGGTTTCTTCGCTTTTCCCACCTTCTTCAGGAGGGCGAAGTTCTGGACGTTTCTCGCCCCGATCTGGATGATATCGACGTATTCCTCGACCAGATCGACATCGGTGGTGTTGAGCACCTCGGTGACGACGGGCATCCCCGCCGTGTCGCCGGCCTTTCTGAGAAGTTTCAGCCCTTCCTCTTCCATCCCCTGGAAACTGTACGGCGACGTCCTCGGCTTGAATGCCCCGCCTCTGATGATATCGGCCCCGCCCTTCTTGGCGATGAATGCGCTTTCCATCATCTGCTCCGGGCTCTCGATCGAACAGGGGCCGGCCATGACGGTGAATGCCGGCCCGCCGATCTGCACCGTGCCGACCCGTATGACGGTCCTCCCCTCCTTTGCCTCGCGGCTTGCGAGTTTGTACGGTTTCAGGATGGGGATCGTCTTTTCGACCCCCGAAAGGGACTCGACAAACCGGAGGTTTTCCTTGCCGCGGTTGTCCCCGACGGCGCCGATGATGGTCCGCTCGACCCCGTAAGAGGGGTGGGTCTTGTACCCGACCGACTCGATCCATTCGATAACGTTTCTGATCTGTTCATCTGTCGCGTTCTTTTTCATCACGATGATCACGACTCAATTCCTCCTTACAAACAAGAAGGCCATGGTGAGATCGGTTTCACCATGGCCCTCTATACAAAAAAGCCATGGTGTAGACGCCCTCGGTCTACCCATGGCTTATAATCCGTTATGTTCTGAAGTTAGCTACTCATAAGCGATGGGCACACCGATCCGCCGAAATAGTAGTAGCTAAACCAGTAGGTGAGATTCATTCTGCTGCCCATCACGCGTGTACCTTCTCGAAAATTGACTTGCTTTATGACCATACATTGCAGGTATTGTCAAGGAAAAATTTTTCAGGCGCGTCCGTCTCGCCGGCGGCAGCCCGGATGGAGGATGCGACGGCCTCATTATCCTTCGGTCACGATCCGGGAGAAATCGGCGATTCGGTAGAAGAGGCGCGACATTTCCTCCAGGAGGGAGAGCCGGTTGAAGCGGATCCGCTCGTCTTCCGCCATGACCATCACCTCGTCGAAGAAGGTGTCGACCGGTTTCCGGAGCCGGGCCATCTCGGAGAGGGCCTCGGCATAGCCGCCGTTGTCTATCAATGCGTCCGCCTTTTCTCGTATGTCCCCAAATACCCCATAGAGATCCCCTTCGGCGGGTGTTTCGAAGACGGCCGTATCGACTGCTCCCCCTTCGAACCCCTTCAGGATATTCACGACCCGTTTGAAGGCGATCGCCAGCGGTTCGAAATCGGGGTGTTTCTTGAAGGCCTCCATCGCCTCTATCTTTTTCAGTGACTGGACGAAGTTCGATACGTCCCTTGAAAGGACCGCGTCGACGACATCGTATGGGTGCCCCTGGGAGATCAGCTGGTTTTCGAACCTCCCCCCGAGAAAGTTCATGACGTCCGACCGGGTCTCTTCCTTCGATCGTTTCAGCTTCTCCTCGAGGATGTCGAGGCTCCTGTCCACGAGCGCGTCGATATCGAGGGGGTATTTCTTCTCTATGATGATATTGATGATCCCGAGGGCCTGGCGCCTCAGGGCGTACGGATCGGCGGTCCCCGTGGGGATGAGATTTACGCCGAAGCATCCCGCGATGGAGTCCATCTTGTCGGCGATGCTGACGATCGCCCCCTCGTCCGTCTCCGGGAGCTGTCCCCCGGCGGCAACGGGCATGTAGTGCTCGTAGATCGCCTGTGCGATGACGGGATCCTCCCCCTGCAGCAGGGCGTACTCCCGCCCCATCACACCCTGGAGCTCCGTGAATTCGTATACCATCTGGGTCTCGAGGTCGGCCTTGCAGAGCAGGGCGACGCGGTCGACCGATCGGTCGATCCCCGGGCGGACCGTCTCGGCGATGTATGCCGCAAGCTCCCTGAACCGCATCACCTTCTCGTACGAGGTGCCCAGGAGGCTGTGGAATACCACCTCCTTCAGGGCCTCCAGGTGGTCTTCGAGGGGTGTCTTCCGGTCCTCTTCGAAGAAGAAGCGGGCGTCGGCGAGCCGGGCCCGGATCACCTTCTCGTTGCCCCGGGCCACGACCGAGGGGTCACGGGCCAGGGTGTTGTTGACGGTGATGAAATG
>JAFGSH010000191.1 GCA_016934695.1 Deltaproteobacteria bacterium | reverse complement strand
TCATTCTTCAACATTTTCGACCTCCCTCTTCTGCATCCCCAGGACACCGTAGGGACAGAAATCGACGCAATAGCCGCAGTGGAGACAGATCATCGGTTTGTTCGTCTCGTCGTTCCAGTAAACCGCCCCGATGATGCAGGCCTCCCTGCAGTGGCCGCACCCGATACACTTGTCCGGAAGGACCCGAACCCCGCCGCCCCCCTCACGCGGAACCAGGGCCCCGGTGGGACAGACCTTTGCGCAGGGGGGATCTCCGCATGCCCGGCAGACAACGACGGAAAAACCGCGTTCCATCCCGCCGATCGATCGAACCCCGATACAAGAGCGGGCGAGCCCCGCCTCCCCTACCCTGCGCGAGCAGGCAAACATGCAACTCTGGCAACCGACGCATTTTTCCGTCTCCAGGACCGCGAGTCGCACAACCTCCCCCCCTTTTTTACCTTATTAAATCGTAATTTTACACGTTCCTCTCATCCGTCGCAACACCTATTTCGGCCCCGTGTCATGGGGGAGAGGGCGTTCGCCACGGGATACGAATGATCCGTTGAAAAACAGATGAGCCGGTGGTACATTAGGCCTCGATACAGAAGTGCATTCGAAGAATGCTTCGAAAACCTCTCACTTTTTGTGTAACCCTTCGGAACGTGAGGACGACTATAGTAGATATCAACAAAAAAAGGGGGTATGAGATGATGAAAACACATTCACGATATATCCGCAGGTTTTGTGCGGCGAGCCTCGCAGTCCTTTTCGCATGCACCGTTCTCCTGCCCGATACGCTCGCTTTTGCCGCGCCACGGCACCATCCGCCGCGCCCTGCCCCGCCCCGTCATCATCCGCGGACTGTGGTACGGCATCATCACGTCAGTCCTCTCCTCCCCCTGGGGTTTGCCCTCCTGACCATCGCGGGTCTTGAGTATTACTATCACCAGGGGAGATACTACCGGCACATCGAGAACCGGTACGTCGTAGCGCCGCCTCCCGTCGGGGGCGTTATCGTGGAGCTGCCCGCCGGGCACGTCTCATTCTGGGCCGGCGGCGTCCAGTATTTCTACTACGGTGATGCCTACTACAAAAGAGTCCCTCAGGGATATGTCGTCGTGGAGCCCCCGTATAAGTCCTCCAAGCCGCCCGTGGACTATCAATCCGCCGCGCCGGCTGTCGACGAGGTTGCCGTGGTACCTCCCATGTTGAATGTGCGATCGGGCCCCGGCGTAAACAACGAAATCACCTTCCAGGTGCCCCAGGGAACAATCCTGGAAATCCACGGGACCGCGCCGCAATGGCTGTTCGTCAAGCTGCCGACCGGAGACTTCGGGTGGGTAATGAAGAAATTCACCAGTCCTGAGTCCGCTCCAAAGACGATCCCCGCCGAAGGATAGCCACGGAGGGAGAACATCCCGGCGCATATGGGTCGAACGATAATCCGTCGGTGGCGCACCGGTAAAGACAAGGACGATGAATCAACTGCGAGACAATAAGGGGGTTGTGCGGGTACCCTATGACCGCTTATCCCCTGAGATCCTGGAGGCGGTCATCGAAGAGTTCGTGACGCGTGAGGGGACCGACTACGGGACAACGGATGTCCCCTTCACGCGGAAGATCGAGCAGGTCAGACGGCAGATCGAAACGGGCAGGGCACTGATCGTCTTTGACGAATCAATGCAGTCCTGCACCATCCTCCAAAAAGATGACCCACGACTGGGGGCACTCGACGGGGAACGCTGATCCCTCTTTTCCGGCCGGGAATTTTCCCGGGATCAGGGATTGAGCAGGAGCTGGTTCCCGTCCGACCGGGATTCATTCGTACTGATCACATAGATCGCGGGGTGTGACCGGACCGGACAGCGTGCCTCGCAGATGCCGCAGCCCACACACCGTTCGGCATCCACCCGCGGCAATTGCAGAATCGTTTCATCCCCCTCGCGCGGCCGTATCTTCACCGTCTCCAGCCATATCGCCTTTTCGGGCGTGGGACACACCTCTTCGCACACCACGCAGGGGATATCATAGGCGTAGGGGAGACACCGCCCCGTGTCGATCACCGCCAGGCCGATCTTCACCCTTTCTTTCTCCGTAATCGTCAGTTCTTCTATCGCCCCCGTGGGACATACCTGACCGCAGAGGGTACAGCGAAACTCGCAGTAGCCGATCTTCGGGACGAGCCGCGGGGTCCAGATCCCCTCCAGCCCTGCCTCGAAGAGGGTCGGCTGGAGACCGTTCGTGATGCAGACCTTCATACACTCCCCGCACCGGACGCATCGCCTGAGAAATTCAATCTCATCGAGTGCCCCGGGGGGTCTGATCAGGGTGGGGTGGAACCACCCTTCGCGGGGCTGTGGAACGATACGCAAGAGCGGAACGATGGAAATCCCCGCGACGAGAGAGGCGAAGATATGCCGGCGGGACAGGTCTATAGGCACCCTCTCCCCTCTCCTCTTCCATCCGAAACGAATCGCCCCTTCGGGGCACAGATCGTCACAATCCATGCAGTACAGGCATTCAGACCCTCTCCACCTTCCTTCCCTGTCGACGACGGCGCCGCTGGGGCAGACCTTCCGGCAGACGCCGCACGAGGTACACCCCTCGCTCACCGACCGTTTCAGGAGGGCATAGCGGGAACAGATCCCGAGGAGCGCTCCGAGGGGGCAGAGGTACCGGCACCAGAACCGCCGCTCAAAGAGATTCAGCCCCAGTATGAGAGCAAACAGGACACCGATAAAAATCCCCTGGAGAAAATAGGGCTGTTTGAACGAGAGGACACCCCTTTTGAGGAGATCATAGACCCATTCGGAGCCATCGGTGATCACCGGTATGTCCAGTGCGTAGATTGCATCGAAAAAGGCCCGGGCACAGAAGTTGACGAGAGGGTAGACACTGAGGGACAGGGAACGGATCAGGAGGCTGATCGGGTCCATGATACCGGCCAGCTGGGCTGTAAAGAGAGAGGAGGCGATAATAAAGAAGAGAATGGCGTATTTCAGCGTATGCCAGCCGGTGCGAACCGGCACGGATCGCCTCCTGTTGAAGTACCCGACCGCGTCGTGCAGCGTCCCCAGGGGACAGACCCACCCGCAGAAGACCCTCCCCAGAAGGGCGGTCAAAACGATGATGATCACCGAAAAGAGGAATCCCGCAACAATGGCGTGGGCGGAGAGGAGCGTTGAAAGGGCGATGAGCGGATCGAAATCGAGGAAGATCCTGACCGGGTACCCCAGTTCATCCAGACCCTTCGATTCCGTCTGGATGAAGAAAAAGAGGAAGAGGATCAGGAATATCCCCTGGGAAAGTCGTCTCAGGGTGCGAACAGTCCGTGTCTTCATAGGTCCACGATTTCAATCGCCGTCACGGGTTCCCGGGATGGGCAACAGGCAACGGCACCGATCATACAGCGACCTCTCTGATAACCAGCTGCGACAGGTCCATCGTCCCGAGGCCGGTTTCATGGCCGATTCGTATATGCCTGATGGTGCTTCCCTTCAGGCGGAAGAGCAGCTCCGCCCCATAGGCATCGACGGCCACCTGGTCGGTCCCCGCAATGACCGTATTCATCGCCGTGACGTATCGGGGGTTCCCCCCCTGCGGGCCGTGAGCCGTCAGTATCCGGATGGCGTCCAGGACGATCAGCGCCGGCTTCATGAACTGCGCAATATCGACGATCCCCTGATGCAGGTTCTGATGAACCCGCCCCCGCCATCCGCCCATGACCCCCATCCAGTTTTTCATCCCCAGGGTCAGGGTGGAAGAACCGTGAACCTTTGCGATGGGGATATTGATGACCTTGTCCGCCTCAAGAACATCGGTATAGATCGGCCATTTTTTCAGGAAAGGACCGTCGAGCATCACATCCTTGAACTTTCTCTCATCCATGAAGCTGACCTCCCCCCCGGCCGCCGACGCGGCGTCCGCGATACCGCTCTGCTTATAACTTCTTCGGGGATCGACACAGGGGTTGTCAAAAATCTTGACCGTTTTGGCACCCGCATCGTAGCAGAGTCTCACCACGCTGCCCACGACCTCGGGATTCGTATTCGAGGCCAGTTCGGGCGTTCCGTCCCATCCGATATTCGGCTTGACGACGACGATATCCCCCTTCGATATGAATCGCCCTATCCCGCCGATCGCATCGATGGCCGCCTTCGTAACGGCGCCAGACGTTGTTTCTTTCGGGTTTGCTGCGCGGGCAACGCCGATATCGGCGTACTCCGCCGCATACAGGCTTTCGACGAACGCATCGAAGGTACCGGGGAGCGACATGCCGACCCCGACGATACAGGTCTTTTTGAGAAAGTCTCTGCGATTCATGGGAAACCTCCCGAATCCATGACGGTCATTCTCGTATCTGTTTCTTCGGATAGGCAAACTATACCACACCAGGGTATTCGTTTCAGAAAAATGTGTGGGGCCTACTCTCGCTCCTTGAGGGTAGCCCGTTTGATGGCATCTTTCCCGAATCGATCGGTGATCTCGTCGATCGCCTCATCCAGCTTCCGCCGCTGGGACGTCTTTCGAGCCTTTTGTTCAAAGAGGTCCATCTGGACCGGGTCCGTGGAAGTGGTGAGATGTGAGACCCCGACACCGATGAGCCTGATCTTCTTCGTCATCTGGTACCGACCCAGAAGGTGAAGGGCCTCTCTGATAATGATGTCGGCAGACTGTGTCGGCTCGTTGATCGTCACGCTCCGGGTCACCTGCCGGAAATCCGCGTCCTTGATCTTGAGCGTGACCGTCCGCCCCCCGACTCCCGCCTTTCGCAGCTCCCGCGCCACCCGCTCGGCCTGCCCGAGGATGTATCGCTTGATAATCTCTCCGTCGTCGGTATCTGCGGGGAGCGTCTCCTCGGCACTGACCGATTTCGTCTCATCGTCCGGGGTGACGGGCGACCGGTCGATCCCACGGGCAAAATCGGCGAGACGGTGGCCGAATTTGCCGAACTTCCTGACCAGTGCGTCTTCGGGATACCGCCTGACGTCGCCGAGTGTTTTCACCCCCATCAGCCTGAGCTTCTCATGGGTGGTTGCCCCGACACCGGGAACCTTCTCAACAGGAAGGGATTCGATGAACCGGTCGACGGTTTCCGGCGCGATGACGGTCAGACCGTCCGGTTTATCCATGTCGGACGCGATCTTCGCCAGAAACTTGTTCGGCGCACCCCCCAGGGAACAGGTCAATCCGACCTCTTCTCTGATCCGCTCCTTGATCCTGAGCGCGATCTCCCCGATACCGCCGAAGAGCCGCTCGCAGCCCGTGACATCGACAAAGGCCTCGTCAATGGAGATCGGTTCGACCAGGGGTGAAAATTCACGGAGGATGGCCATAATGAGCGCCGACACCGCCCGGTAACGCGACATCCGGGGGGGGAGAAAGACCGCATCGGGGCACCGTTTCCGTGCCTGGAATATCGGCATGGCCGAGTGGACTCCGAATCGGCGGGCTTCGTAGCTCGCGGCGGATACGACACCCCGCCCGGTCTGTCCTCCGACGATGACGCACCGGCCTTTCAGGTCAGGGTTATCCAGGACTTCGACGGACGCGTAAAAGGCGTCCATGTCTATGTGGAAAATCGTCCGATCCATCAGTTCCTTCGTATGTTCCACTGGAAGATGACGCTGTTCCCGAATGCTCATCTCATGAACCGCTTGACAGATATGTCCATTATCCCCAGAAGCACCGGTGACACAACCTTTTTTCTTCCATATGATCGATACAACCGTCGGTACGGTTTGTCCTGCGGGCAAAAGGTCTTCAGGCAAACATTTTTCCCTGACCATTGTGTGTCGGTACAACGGCCGGTTCGTCGGCTTCCAATCTTTCCCTTATGTTTCAATAAATTATCTTGACACACAATGATATCTTTTCCTATACTGCATGGGTTTCGGAAAGGACACATTCCTCCTCATTCATGCAACGATCCGAAAGGAAGTGCTGGACGGTTATGGAGAAGAAAACAGCTGTCGCAGTCATTGGTTGTCTTGTTCTCGCTCTGTTGATCGGTTGTGCTGCGACCGAAAGCGCCCTCAAAACCGTTTCTGAAAAGGCCAAGCAACTACAGGAAAAAATGACGGCGGGCTCGGCCTCAAAAGGAGAAGAGACCACCCCTCCACCCAAAGAGTCCGCAGCACCGCCCCCCAAGAAGACCGATACCGTCTCACACAAAAAATCCCCTACCCGGGAACCATTGAAGAAGTCAACCCCTTCCGCTCCCGCACACGTTGCGAGTCCCGGGTACACGTATTGTAAAAGTCCGAGGAATTCCTTTTATCAGGCCTATCTGAGCCCGGAGTGGAACAACACGTCCTTCAAATACATTGCGATCGACGGGTTGAGATATTCGCGGGGTATCATACTCAATCACGTGAACAACCCGAATAACGACTCGATCTTCTTTCTCAAGGAAGGCGGGGGGCTCGGTGTGGAACTGAACAAGCACTTCGATATAGAGATTGCCTTCTATCCGCCCGATAAGCAGTCGAATGATCTGTTCAAACCCTTCAAAATCATTGTTATCAACAGGGACGACGAGGTTACCCTCTCGGAAGAG
>JAFGSH010000190.1 GCA_016934695.1 Deltaproteobacteria bacterium | reverse complement strand
CTACTTCTTCGGCAGGTCGCAGGAGGAATTCCCCGACATGATGAAACAGCTCCACGCCTGCATCCTGTCGAAGAAACTCCACGACCGGTTCGTGGAAAGATACGGCACCTGCCGGTGTACCAATATACAGGAGAAGACCTTCGGGCGGTTCTACAACCTCTACGATCCCGAGGAGATGAAGGCTGCCTTCAAGGCCGGGCTCCCCGATAAATGCTCGACGCTCGTGGGGGAGACGGCCCGGATGGCCGCGGAGATCATCCTCGACGAGCGGGAGCGCCTGGCCCGGAAGGCGGCTCAGCCATAAGACCGGCGGACCTCCTGTCTATTTTTTGAGTCGGTTCATCGCGAAGAAGGAATGCGCGAATGCGGCGCCGGCGCTCAGCGACACCCCGACGAACACGGCCTCCGCGATCTCCTCGCCCGAGGCGCCCGCTTTCAGCGCCCTGTCGACATGGGCCTCGATGCAGTAGGGACACCTGGTGGCGTGGGCCGCACCGACGGCGATCAGTTCCTTTACCCTGGTGCTCAGCGCCCCCTCCTTGAACACCTGCTGGTCAAATGCGCCGAATGCCGCGGCGGTGTCGGGTTGCATCTTCATGAGTTTTCCAATACCTGCAAGTTTTTCGTTTCCGGACGGGTTCTCTTTCATGCTGACTCCTTTGCGTTGTTATGGTGTCCAACCCCGAACTTCCCATGCGATAGTACCAGCAATGTTCGGCGGGCACAATCCTTGATTCGGTGCCGATACTCTTGTATCATGGTCTCAGGCACTGACGGCTGCCGGTGGGACAGAGCGCGAAGAGAGGGGGAGAAGATCGAGAGATGGAAGAGATCAATGTAACAAAGCTGCGGGTAAGGGGTGCGGGGATATGGCTGCAACAGTGGCTTGTGCTCACATCCGGGACCTTTGATGACTTCAACGCCATGACGGTGGGCTGGGGCTCCATGGGCGGCATGTGGTGGAGGCCCTTCGTCCAGGTGGTCGTCAGGCCGGCCCGCCATACCCGCCGGTACCTGGAACGGTATCCCACCTTCACCCTCTGCGCCTTTCCCGATCGATACAGGGAGACACTGACGATCCTGGGGACGAAGTCGGGAAGAGACTCCGACAAGATCGCCGAGTCGGGCCTGACCGTTGTAAAGTCAAAAATGGTGGAGGCCCCTGCCTACGAGGAGGCGGAACTGATCCTCGAGTGCCGGAAGCTCTACTGGCAGGATATGGATCCGGGACACTTTCTCGATCCGGCCATCGAGGAAAACTACCCCCGGAAGGATTACCACCGTGTCTATTACGGTGAGATTGTGCGGGCCGCCGGGGAGGCCGCCTATCGGGGGTGATGAAGGGAGACGGAGGCACGAAAATGGTAACCATCAGGTACAATCCGTACGCGCTGTTTGCATCCAACCCCTCGCCTGTCGGTATCTATGCCCGGAAGAGGTGGCTCGGCCAGGAGCAGACTCCCCAGTGGAAGGTGGATTTTCAGGAAGCCGCGCAGGCGCTTCTGGAGGGGCAGTCTTCGGACGGTTCCTGGAATGGGTCCATCGTCGAGACGATCCGGCGCCTCTTCGGTCTCCATCTGACGGTCCGGGAGCCGAATCAGCCGATCAATGCCGCCCTGGACTGGCTTGCCGATAAGGCGCTGTCCGTAACAAGGGATGAGCCGGCAGCCGTCGAAGATCTGGGAGGGGGAAGGCTCCATTCGCTCCCCTTTACCGCGGGCGCCTTCGATCTGTTCGTGGTGGGGGCGACCCTCTTCCTTGCCAATGCCTTCAGCCGGGCGCATGATCCTTCCGTTCTGGGCATGTACGAGTGGCTGTCCCGCCGTACCCTTTCGAGAGAAAAACGATTCCCGGGGTGGTCGTCGGCGAACAATATCCTCAGGGCCCTTGTCGTGCACCCCGTCTATTCCCGGCATGCCGCCACGGAGAGGCTCGTCGTGGCGCTGTCCCGGCTCCAGAAAGAATCGGGACGGTGGGGAAAGGCCGTCCCCCTGTACCAGACGGCCAACGCCCTGGCCCACCTCGATTCGGAGACTGCCGAACGGCAGACCCGCAGCGCCTTCGAGTATCTCGCCGGGAGACAAAACACCGACGGGACGTGGGGCCTTGAGCAGCGCGAGTGGGACACCTTTCTCGTCGTGCACGCCCTCAAGAAGAAGGGGATACTGTAAAGCACGTTCGGATGGCCTGATAAAAAGCGCAGGTATCGGAATCGGAGCTACACTGTGCTACGGCGTGATCATGACCTTGATCGCACCGGGATCGGTGATCGCCGTCTTGAATGCCTCGTCCACCTGCTCCAGCGGGAACCGGTGGGTGACGAAGGGCCGGGTGGTGACCTTCCCCGTCCGGATGAGATCGATCGAGCCGGGGAAGTTCCCCCCGAGGCACCCGATCAGGGTGAGGTTCTTGCCGATGACCGGCGTCGGGTCCCAGTTGATGGGCTGTTCGTATATCGCCACCAGGGCGATCTTCCCTCCTCCGGCGGCCACCTCGACGGCCTGGCCGAAGGTGGCGGGAGACCCGGCGCACTCGACGACGATCTCCGCCCCCATCCCCCCGGTCGCCTCCATGATGGCCGGAACGGGGTCGTCCTTCGCCGCGTCGATGATCAGATCGGCACCGCACGCCTTCGCCGCCGCCAGGCGCGACGGCCGCCGGGCGCTCACCAGGACGGTCTTGACCCCCATCGATTTGAGGACCTGGATGGCGTTCAGGCCGATGACCCCGGCCCCCAGAACGACGGCAGTGTCCGTCTCCTTCGGTTTAGTCCGCCTGGTCGAATAGAGCGATATCGAGAGGGGCTCCACCTGGGCCGCGTCCTCGTAGGTCAGCTCGTCCGGGAGGGGGAAGACGGTCTGCCCGACCGCCGCGACAGGGATCGAGACATATTCCGCCATCGCGCCGGGGAGCTGATACCCGACCAGGGCCATATTTGAGCACCGGTGGGGCTTACCCTGGTTGCACCAGAGGCACTTCCCGCAGGCGCGGAAACCGACGGCGGTCACCCGGTCCCCCACCTCGATGCCGGTCACGTGCTTTCCCACCTGCGCCACATCGCCGCTGAACTCGTGGCCGAAGATCGTCCCCGGATTTTTGCCGGACTTGTACTCATGCAGGTCGGAGCCGCATACGCCGCACGCCTTTACCTTGATAATGATCCCGTACGGCTCGGCAACGGGATCGGGAACCGTCTCCATCCTGATATCACCTGCCCCGCGAAGTACCGCTGCCTTCATCGATAGTCCTCCTGTATGAATATCTGTCCCGTCCGTCCGAACCAGATTTTGTATCTCAGATATTGCCCGCCCTGTCAATCCGGAAGGTTCGAAGTATAAGGGGGTTGCCTGTTCAAGCTCACGATTTGTTTATCTGTAGAGTTTCAGAAACTCCTCCACGGTCATCCCGGCGGTTTTGACCTGGTGCCGCAGGAGTCCCTGCTTGATAGGTCTGCCTTTGTGTATCGGAATGGAGAGAACGGCGGGATTTCCCGCTTTGGTGAGGATGGTGTGGCTTCCCGATGTGTGTGGTCTTCTTCGCCACCCCGCGCGTTCGAAGGCCTTTACCACCCTCAGGGGATCGAGATTATTGAGTCCGTTCATGAGGCCTTTTCGGCAATGCCCTTTTCAGCCTGAACGTCGGCGCACGCCTGAATCGCGTCCTTGATCATGCCGAGCGCCTCTTCGACCGTATCTCCCTGAGAGGCACAACCGGGGATAGCGGGACATTCCACCCAGTACCCCCCGTCCTCCGTGTCTCTGTGCAGATTCACGGAATACTTCATCCCCTTCACCCTCACTTCATATTTCTTACGATCATTGATTGCATCAACTTCACCTTTCAGGTTTTCTACGATCTCCTCCAGGGCAACCATAAGCACCAACTGGCCGCTTTTCAGCGTGTCGAGAATCTGCCGGTCATCTTTCGTGATGACAAAGATTGTCTCTCCATCGGTAAGAAAACGGAGATTGGCCAGCGGCTTTTGGATATCCGGCATGTTCTTCTTGAGATACCAGAGCGCCTTTCTGAGCTTTTGGATGCTCACGCCGCCGTCTTTAAGCCTTTTCGCCACCATCAACTGCACGAGATCGACAAAGGAGTAAAGACGCGTCGTGCCGTATCCTTCGGCTCCCTGAACGGACGGTTTGATAAGATCGGTCGTGTCCCAGTACCCGATCTGCCTTTTCGTCAATCCCGTAATGCGGGCCACGGTAGCGGTATTAAAATTCATATTGCGCCTCCAATGAATTTATAATTACATTGATGTATTTTTAAGCACACCAATGAGCGGATGTCAAGCGTTTTGTTGACCGATGTGAAACGGCGGCACACCGCCGGGCCGTTTCCTTAAAAATTCTTGACAAAGGGCACTAACGGTGCTCTGTTACTAGTGTTTTTCGCTGGGGGCTCATTCGGGTAAGCGCAAAATACAGCGAAGCAGTAACAGGCTTACGTTCTTAACATATGGAAAGCGCCCTTGGTTTATACAACCGCGACGTCCATCGCGACATGCTTCATATCCGGGTTGTAGTTTTTCAACAAAGAAAAGAGGGACCCATGATCTGATGACAAAACCCCGTTTCACATACCGTGACGGGGTTTTTTCGTAAAGTTGTTTCGGTGGGTCTTATACGGCAAAATTGCCGTGTTTGGGTTTTTATCAGGATCCGGATAAACATTGTTGAGATTCAAAAGGGGAAGGAAATGGGGGATAATGACGAAAAAAGTCTAGATTTGTTTGGAATTAAACCAATAGCCAAATCAATCGATACAGTTACAAAAGGAATGGTTGATGGTGCATCTGCCTTCTTATCTCGAATTTGTTTGCCTGCAGCCGAAGAATTTGGATTACTCCTAAAAGACAAGGTAAGTGCTTGGAGGTCTAAGAATACTATAAAAATAATTGATGCAGCAAAAACGAAGTTAAATCTCAAATCTGATGATGATAGGCATGCTCATCCTAGATTAGTGTCAGGTATTTTAGAATCTGGATCTTGGACTGACAGT
>JAFGSH010000189.1 GCA_016934695.1 Deltaproteobacteria bacterium | reverse complement strand
GCGGCCCTGGGCATGACCGAATTCACGTCGGGTGAGATGATGGAGACCCCCCAGTTCTACATGGTATGGGTCACGTTCCTCTTCTCGGCCATCGCCGGCCTGATGGTGATCTACTGCATCAAGCTGTTCGGCATCGACTCGCTGCAGGCCGCCGGGATGACCGCTGCCGCCGCCTCCGCCGCCGCCGGGACCGCCATGGCCCTGTACGCGATATTCAACGGCCTCGGCCGTATCATCTGGGGAACGGTCTCCGACAAGATCGGCCGCAAGATGTCGATCTTCCTCATGTGCCTTTTCCAGGGGATCATCATGCTCCTCTTCTACCAGATGGGAGGAACCGTTATCACCCTGATCATCGGCGCCTGCATCATCGGCTTTAATTTCGGGGGCAACTTCGCCCTCTTCCCCGCCGTGACGGCGGATTATTTCGGCAACAAAAATGTAGGGCTGAATTACGGATTCGTCTTCGTATCCTACGGCATCGCCGGCGTCATCGGTCCCCAGATCGCCGGGTATTTCAAGGACGCGGCCAAAGGGAGCGCCGATCCCGCGGTGTGGGTTACCCCCTTCATCATCGCGGGGGTGGCGTGCCTGCTGGGTGCCGCCATCACACTTATGTCCAAACCTCCCAAAAAGATGTAGTCATTGAACAGGAAAGCGCCGGTCGCCTGGCCGGCGCTTTCTTTATTGCCCCCACCCGGAGACACCCTTCCCGCCGAGGACCCATCCGCCCGTCTAGTACGAAAGTATTACAGAAGTATTAGCCGGCCTGTCCGCGTCTCATACCTTATTCGCATGCCTTTTTTTCTCAAAAATACGAATAAAATCATATGCCTTACGTATCGACATCCTATACGTAATTGGCGAGAATGCATCTGTAAAAGTAGGCCGATCGACAAACGGCCGCCCGGCCGCTTGGAGGAGGATACCCATGAAAAAAGTATGTTGCTGCCTGTTGTGCGCAGCCGTCTGGCTGGCGAGCCACGGCATGGCATCGGCGACGCCGGTGCTCTTCACGGATTGGGAGTATACCATTACGTTTGGTCAGACCTTCACCTTCACTGAAACGGCCATGGTCCCAAGCCTCTCCGGCGGGGTGTTCACCATCATGGCCCAGGGCGATTACGACTGGGGGGACGCAAACGAATACCTGGATTGGGATATCGACGGAGTCGTCTCGGGGACCTACTGGGGACCGGCGTACAGTCCTCAGTTCTACGACTCAACGGCCCCGGCCAATGATGTGTCATGGTTCCAGACCTTCGCGATCTCCACGGCCCAGATGGATGCGATCCTTGCCGACGACAGCTTCACGGTTACCATCACCAACAGCAACGACGTAGAGGCCGTTCAGGCAACCGATTTCGTCAGCTATACGCTGCAGTACTTCGACGGCTCCACCTCCGGCCCCCCGGTCCCGGAACCCACGACCATGCTCCTCCTCGGTGCGGGGTTGATCGGTCTCGCGGGACTCAGGAGAAAGGCCGCGTCCAGAGACCGCGGCTGAACATACCGCGCTCCTCCCTTGCTCAAGGCAGGTCCCGAAAGAGCCCTGTCTTTTGTTTGTCTCGTATCATCGTTACCGGGCGGATAAAATCGTCGCTGTGTAATTCCCCGTTTGACTAACGGACCAAAGTTTACTATGGTGGCTCAAAATTTATATCAGAGGGGGTTTTTTCTATGTCTGATAATCTTGCAAATCCTGCACCGCTGGGCCTGATGGGTTTCGGCATGACGACGGTTCTCCTGAACCTGCACAATGCCGGCCTCTTCGAGATCAGCGCCGTCATCATGGCCATGGGAATCTTCTACGGCGGAGTCGCCCAGATCATCGCGGGCTGCATGGAATTCAAGAAAGGGAACACCTTCGGCACCACTGCTTTCACCTCTTACGGGCTCTTCTGGCTGACGCTCGTGTTTCTCATCTACTTCAACGGAAGGTTCGGGATACCCGGCAACGACATGGGCTTCCTGGCCTGGTACCTCTTCCTGTGGGGGCTGTTCACCTTCTTCATGTGGATCGGCACCTGGAAGGCGAACCGGGGACTCCAGGTAGTCTTTCTGACACTGACCATCCTCTTCTGGATGCTCGCCGCGCGGGACGCGTTCGGCTGGACCGGATCATGGGCGGTCCTGACCGGCTACGAGGGGATCTTCTGCGGCGCCTCGGCCATTTACTGCGCTATGGCACAGGTCCTCAACGAGAACTACGGCCGGGTCATCCTGCCCCTGGGCGAGAAATAGATTGACGCACCAATGAGTACTCCGCCGGCGGCGGGGTGTCACCACACGCATCGGATCCCCCGGGAAGCGGACGATTGACCCCCCGGGGGATTTGACATATATTCCGTTATTATTATACTAACTGACGTTCAGAGTCATCGGGGGCATCGCTGAAGGCTGACGCTGTAAGGGCAGGTATCTCCGCTATTCCTATTGTAGGTTGGTACCTGTGGATGTATGACGGTTATACTATCGCCGATTCGCCCGGGCGACCGGGCACATATGGAGGAGGGAACATGAGAGTTGCGAATGGGAAGTATAGTGCGGCAGTTGGATTGATCACGCTTGTATGGATCTGTTCCTTTGCGGTCTTGCCCTGTTTTGCCCAGCAGGACCAGGGAAAGACGGGGAACGGACCTGAGCGCAGCTTCACCATGTATTTTGACTATCCCGAAATCATTCTCCCCGGCGGAACAAACAAGGCGGATCTCAACCTTACCTTTACCAACAAAGGGAAACGGGACGAGACGGTACATTTCGACTATCAGGTCCCCGCGGGGTGGCAGGCAAGAGCCGAGGGGTATGGCACCAACATCACCGCCCTGTATATACCGGCCGGCGAGGCCAAAGGGGTAACGTTCACCATCTCACCCGAGGAGAAAACGAAAGCGGGGGTCTACCATTTCAAGGTGGCCGCGCGCACGGAGGACAGCGCCTTGACGGCCTCCCGCACACTGAAGGTGACTCTAGGGGCAAAAGCAAAAGAGAAAGAGGGCGAGATCGTCCTTACCACCTCGTACCCCGTTCTCCAGGGCTCCAGTGACGGCAAATTCGAGTTCGCGCTGAGCGTCAATAACAAGACAAAAAAGGAACTCCCTTTCAGCCTCATATCAGACGCACCCAAGGGGTGGCGCGTCAACTTCAAGCCCCCCTTCAAGGATACCTACATCTCGAGCGTCATGTTGAAGCCCGAAGAGAGTGAGAGCGTGACCGTCCTGGTGACCCCCGATCCCTTCGCGGCAGCACGAGAACACACCATACCGATTACGGTGATGGGGGGGGATTTTAAGGCGGAGGCATTCCTGAAGGTGATCATCACGGGGACCTACAAGGTCGACGTCGGCACCGACACGGGACTCCTCTCTCTGGGCACGCAACGGGGGAACCCGTCCAACATATCCATCTACGTACAAAACACCGGGTCCGCCGTACTGCAGGATGTCTCCCTCCTTTCGGTCAAACCTGAGAATTGGAAGGTGTCGTTCAACCCCGATAAGATCGCCTCTCTTGAGCCGGGCAAGCTCGAACAGGTCGAGGTGACAATCGTGCCGGGCGAGGAGTCCCTGGTGGGGGACTATGCCGTGGGCGTGAGCGTCGATGCCGAAAAGGCCTCCGATAATCTCGAGCTGCGGGTGACCGTCAAGGCCTCCGCCGCCTGGGGATGGATCGGCGTGGGGATCATCATCCTGGTGATTGGCGGGCTGTTCGGCCTCTTCCGGGCCCTGGGAAGGAGATAAGATGAGCGGGGAGATCATCATCCAGACCGAGGGACTGACCAAGGTCTACGGCACCCAGCGGGCAGTCAGCGATCTGACCCTGACCGTGCGGGAGGGCGAAATCTTCGGTTTCCTGGGACCCAACGGATCGGGGAAGACGACCACGCTCCTGATGCTCCTCGGCCTGACGGAACCGACCGGCGGATGGGCCCGGGTGTCGGGGTTCGATCCCCTGCGGGAATCGATGCAGGTGAAGCGGATCATCGGGTACATCCCCGAGAATATCGGTTTCTACGAAGATATGAGCGCCGTGGAAAACCTGCGCTTCATCGCGCGGCTCAACGGATTGTCCGATAGCATGAGCGCCGGCAGGATCGTGGACGCGCTGGCAAGCGTGGGGCTCTCCGGCGAGGCGGACAAGAAGGTCGGCGCCTACTCGCGGGGGATGCGCCAGCGGCTCGGCATCGCGGAGATCATCCTCAAGGAGCCGAAGATCGCCTTTCTCGACGAGCCGACCCTGGGACTCGACCCCGAGGCGACCACCAGGAATATCGAGTTCATCCAGTCCCTGAGCAGGGACAACGGTATTACGATCATCCTCTCGTCCCACGATCTGAAGCAGGTCCAGAAGATCGCCGACAGGGTCGGCATCATGCTCGAAGGGCGTATGATCGCCGTGGGGACCCTCGACGAGCTGGCCACGGAAAAGTTCGGGATCGGAGACCGGCAGGTTTCGCTCGACGACCTCTACATGAAATACTTCCAGGAGGTAACCCTATGACCGGCATCGGAGCCATCTTCAGAAAAGAGCTGTCCGATCACTTCAGCAGCTACCGCTTCACCATCATCTTCGCGCTGATCGCCATGGCCAGCCTGATCACCACCTACATGGCCGGCATCGGCCTCAGGGAGGAACTGGCCGGGGTCGCCAAACCCAATTTCGTGTTTCTGATGCTCTTTACCTCCACCGGGTCGGTCTTTTCCCTGGTGCAGTTCGTCGCCTTCTTCGGCCCCCTGATCGGCCTCCTGCTGGG
>JAFGSH010000188.1 GCA_016934695.1 Deltaproteobacteria bacterium | reverse complement strand
TTCTCAGGATCGTCAACAGCGCGTTCTACGGCTTTCCGTCCCGGATCGACAGCGTATCCCGGGCGGTCGCCATCATCGGGACCAGGCAGTTGGGGACCCTGGCCTCCGGGGTGACCATCATCAACATGTTCAGGGACATCCCGTCCGATATCGTCGATATGAAATCATTCTGGAAACACAGTATCGCCTGCGGTGTGTACGCGAGGATCATCGCGAGTTACAAGGGAATACAGAACACGGAGCGCCTGTTTCTCTCCGGCCTGCTCCATGATATCGGCCGTTTGATCCTGTACAACTACACACCGGATCACGCCGTGTACGCCCTGACGAAGGCGAAACACGCCCGGAGTTTCCTGAAGGAGGTCGAAGATAACCGCCTGAATTTTGATCATGCGAAGACGGGCGGACTGCTCCTGAAGAGGTGGAAACTGCCCCTCCTGATGGAGCATGCCGTCCGGTATCATCACGATCCGCAGGAATCACGGTATCCGCTGGAACCATCCATCGTACACCTGGCGGATATCATGGCGCATGCCATGGGAATCGGTTCGAGCGGGGAACGCTTCGTTCCGCAACTGGACCCGGATGCATGGGAATGTATCGGGCTGTCGGCCAATAGCCTGGACGTGATCACGAAGCAGGCCGGTCGCCACATCGAAGAGATCTTTACATTTTTCTATTCAAATGCAGATGAGCACGAATACGAACACTAAGGCAAAGAAGGGGATGTCGTACCTCGAGAAGCGGATCCGGTATCTGGAGGATGTCAACCGCTTTACGCTGGATGCGCTGGAGATGGTGGCGTCTCTCGGAGATTTTCAGCCGAGTGTCAACAAGCTGCAGGACGCCTCCGTCATCCTGGATGAGACGGGATCACGGATACGCAGCCTGATCCCCCTCAAGGCCATGGCCTTTTATCTGGTGAATGAGGAGAACAATGAATTCACCGTCTCCAGGGTGGACCCCCTTGAATGCCGGGCCTATATCGAGGAAGAGGTCGGTTTCTTTATCGATGACGGCATATTCGCCTGGACCTTGCGGGAGAAGAGACCCGTCATCGTCTCATCGAAACGGCATGATCGCCGGTTTATCCTCCATGTGATGACCACCAGCTCCCGGATACGGGGCATGTTTGTCGGCCTGCTGGAGAACGGAGGCGACGGCATCCCCGATGTGTCCCTGTCGATGCTTTCCATCATCCTCCTGAACAGCTCGAACGCCTTGGAGAGCCGCGAGCTGTACAACATGGTCCGGGGGATCAATGAGAACATCCAGCGGAAGAAGAATTACAAGATGCTGTTTGAAGCGGCCCCCGACGGGGTGGAGGTCCTCGACGCGCGGGGGAGCATCGTTGATTGCAACAGGGCCCAGGCGATGCTGCTCGGATACGACCGGGGAGAGCTCATCGGGAAACACACGACGCGATTTTTCTGCAACGGCACCAATAACTCTCTCTTCGAGGAGAGTATGCGCAACCTCAAGGATCAGGGTTACTTCGAGGGTGAGATAGAGCTTGTCGGCAAGACCGGGACCGCCATCCCCGTGTGGAGAAAGGGGAGTGCGATTTACGATGAGAAGGAGAAGTTTGTCGGGTGCGTGGTGTACAACCGTGACCTTTCCGGCCGCAAGCAGGCGGATGAAGAGAGAAGGAAACTCGAATTCGAACTCAAACAGGCGCAGAAGATGGAGGCCATCGGGACCCTTGCGGGGGGAGTGGCCCATGACCTGAACAACGTGCTGGGGGGGCTCGTGAGCTATCCCGATCTGCTCTTGATGCAGATCCCGGATGACAGCCCGCTGAGAAAGCCCATCCTGACCATCCAGAAATCGGGGAAGAAGGCGGCGGCGATTGTGCAGGACCTGCTGACGCTGGCCCGGAGGGGGGTCAACGTTTCCGAGGTGGCCAACCTGAACGATATCGTCTCCGATCATTTCAAGACGCCCGAACATGAGAAGATGCAGGCGGTGCACCCTCACATACGGTTCGAGACCGCACTTGAGAAACAGCTTCCGGGGATCGTGGGTTCTCCGGTTCATCTGTCCAAGACGGTCATGAATCTGCTGTCGAACGCGGCGGAGGCCATGCCCGATGGAGGCACGGTTACCATATCGACGGGGAGCCGGTATGTCGACCGGCCCATAGCGGGGTACGCCTCGATCAAGGAAGGGGAATACGTAACGCTCACGGTCTCCGACGAAGGGACGGGTATGTCGGAGGAGGACAAGAGACGGGTCTTCGAGCCCTTCTACACCAAGAAGGTGATGGGGAGGAGCGGAACGGGCCTGGGGATGGCGGTCGTCTGGGGTACCGTCAAGGACCATAGCGGATATATCGATATTCAGAGCACCGAAGGAAAGGGGACGACCATTACCGTCTATTTCCCCGTAACGATGCGCGAGGCGAAGAAAGCTGACCCCCTGGTGCCCATCGCGGCGTACCGGAGCAAAGGAGAGGCGGTGCTGATCGTCGACGACATGGAGGAACAGCGGGAGATCATCTCCGGGATGCTGCACAGCCTCGGGTATGCCGTATCATCCGTGTCGAGCGGGGAGGAGGCGATCAAATACCTGGAGACCCACCCGGTCGACCTTTTGCTTCTCGACATGATCATGAACACCGGTATGGACGGGCTGGAGACGTACCGGAGGATCCTCAAGATCCGTCCCCATCAGAAGGCCCTGATCATCAGCGGATTCTCGGAAACGAGGCGTGTCAAAGAGGCCCAGCATCTCGGCGTCGGCTCGTATATCCGGAAGCCCTTCGTCCTGGAGCAGATCGGAATGGCCGTCAGGGAGGAGCTGGACCGGTAGTCGCTCCACAGGGCGGGATTCACACCGGAGGGGGCGGTCCGGCTGCACCAGTGTGTCTACTCTTCGAGGAGTTCGCGTATCTTCTGGGAAAGCTGTTCGATGCTGAACGGCTTCTGTATGAACCCGTCACAACCCTTTTCCAGTATCTCGCGTGCCTGGCCGTTGATGCTGTATCCGCTCGACAGGAGAACCTTTATCCTGGGGTTCATCTTTCTAAGGATGTCGTACGTCTCCCCACCCCCCAAGTCGGGCATGATCATGTCCAGGATGACCAGGTTGATCTCCTTCCGTTTTTCTTTATAGATCTCGACCGCCTCTTTCCCGCTTCGGGCGAGGTGTACCGTGTAGCCCAGGAATTTCAGGATCTCTCCACCGACATCGATGATCAGCTCCTCGTCATCCACCAGGAGGATCGTTTCATGCCCCATCAGCGGCTGTTCTTTCTTGGTCACCGGTTCTTCGTCGCTGATTGCCGCATCGAGGGCGGGCAGGTATATGTTGAAGGTGGTCCCGATCCCCTCTTCACTGTACACGGTGATGATACCGTTGTGATTCTTGATGATGCCGTAGGCGGAGGCCATCCCGAGACCGGTCCCCCGTCCCATCTCTTTCGTGGTGAAGAAGGGGTCGAATACCCGCTTCACCGTCTCTTCATCCATCCCCGTACCGGTGTCCGTCACCGATATCTTCACGTAATTGCCGGGCGCAAAGTTGTATGGTTGCAGGTAGTGATCGTCGAGGACGACATTCTCCGTCTGGAGATAGATCTCGCCGCCGCCGGGCATGGCCTGCCAGGCATTGACATAGATGTTCAGGAGCGTCTGTTCTATCTGCCCCTGGTCCGCTTCCACCATCCAGATGTCCTGCTGGTATTTTTTGTATATCTTTATCTCTTTCTTGGTGCGGCCGAACATCCCGGAGCTCTTTTTGACCAGTTTATTGAGGTCGGTCGGTTTGACCTCGTACTTCCCCCCCCTGGCGAAACCGAGAAGCTGTCCGGTGAGCTCGGCCCCGTCCCGGACGTACTGCTCGATATTCCTCAGCTTTTCGTAATAGGGGTGCGTGGAGTCCATATCGAGAAGGAGGAGAGAGGCATTCCCCTGGATCCCCATGAGCAGATTGTTGAAGTCGTGGGCGAGGCCGCCGGCCAGCGTACCGATGGCCTTCATCTTCTGCGCCTGCTGGAGCTGGGATTCGAGGTTCTTCTGCTGCACCTCCGCCTGTTTCCGGCTGGTGGCATCGATCGTCGTGATGATGGCTCCCTCTGAGAAGGGAGCGATCTTGATGTCGAGCAGCCTGTCCCTGTATTCCTGCTCGAGAAACTCCTTCGATATCCCCGAGCTGATACATTCCCTCAGCTCCTTCAGCATATCGGTCGTGTGCTTCGCGGCGTAGTCCTTGTACATGACATCCTGGCCGATAGTGGGGAGCCTGCCGCCGGACATCTTTTTCGCGAGGTTGTATCCCGTTACTCTCGCCTCGCGATCCACGATGATCGTTTCGATCGGGTTGTTATCGAAGAGGGCGCGGTACTGCTCCTCGCTCTCCTTGAGGGCCCGCTCCGCCTCTTTCCGTTCCGTCACGTCCCGCACGACGCCCTTGAAGCCTACCGGCCTTCCCTCGGGGTCGCGCATCACGAACGCCTTCTCCTCGAGGACCCCTCTCTTTCGGTTCTTCTTGTAGAATTCGTAGTCGTCGATCTCGATGGGCTGTCCCGTCTGATACAGTTCGTTGAAGAGCGCATACACCCGCTTCGCCCCTTCAGGATCGCTGTGGTCCCGGTTGTCCATGGTGAGGAGCTCGTCCCGTTTGTACCCGAGGATCCGGCACATGGCGTCGTTGACGAAGGTGTACCTCCCGCTCAGGTCCGACTCGAAATACCCTTCCTCGATGGCGTCGAGGATGGTCCGGTACCTCTCTTCGCTTTCCCGCAAGGCGATCTCGGCACGCTTGCTTTCGGTGATGTCCATCAGGGAGCACACGCTCCTCCGTGTCCCCGGAATGATGCCCACCGTGAGGAGGGCCTCCCTGACGTTCCCCGCCTTGTCGAAGAAAGAGGCCTCATATTCAGACGGTACACCCCTTCTCCCCATCCTCCTCTTTTCGTGGTAGGTCTTCAGGCGTTCACTGTCCCTCGGGGTCACGAAGTCCGTCCAGTACATCCGGCCTTCCACTTCCCCCTTCGAGTATCCGAACATCTTCTCGAAGGCGGTGTTCACCATGGAGATGGTGGTATCCTCTTCGATGATGAGCGTGGGGGTGTTGGTTCCTTCAAAGACGCTCCGGTACCGCGCCTCACTCTCACGAAGCGCCTTCTCAACCTTCTTTTGCGCGGTGATGTCCTTCGAGACCGTGGTGACGGCCCGCGTCCTGCCTTTCTGGTCCTTGACGGGACTCAGGGTCTTGAGGAACCACTCGTCATCCTTACCCTCGCTCTCGTACTGGACCGGCGTGCCCGTCTCGAATATCTTCGCGACCTTCAGGGCGAAATCTCTCGTTTTTTCCTTCGGGTGGAAATCCCCGTAGGTCTTTCCGATGATCTCTTCGAGCGGAACGCCGCGCCGTGCCCGGTATCCCTCGTTCATGAAGAGGTACCGGCAGTTCCTGTCCACCAGGTACATCAGATCGGCGGTTGATGCCAGGGAACGGTAATTCTCCTCCGATTCGCGGAGCGCGCGTTCGGCGTTCCGCTTGTCACGGGCCCGGTGGATGGTCAGCAGCAGCGACTCCATCTCGAACGACTTCTGGACATAGCTGTAGGCGCCCAGGTTCATGGCCTCGATGGCCGTCTCCTGTGAGGCGTGGCCGGTGAGGATGATGCACTCCGTATCGGGTGAGATCTCCTTGATCTTCTTCATCACCTCGAGACCGGACACGTCGTCGAGCCGGAGGTCGATCAATGCGACGGCGATACCGGGTTTCTCCCGCCGCAAGGCGGCCAGGGCCTCCGTTTCGGTGGCGGCCTTCACGGGTTCGTACCCGCCGCGGGTGAGAATGTCGGAGAGGATCTTCCTGACCTTGGGATCATCGTCCACGATGAGGATGCCGTTTGCCTTCATTGCGTATCTTGTTCCTTTTGTCTTGCGGATTGGCCGGGACCCCGCCGTTTCTTCACGGTCCGCGGCGGGCATACCCGTGCTCGTGAACATATATGAGTGGAGCGGAGCAGTCAACAGGTATGAAAGAAATTTTACGGCGAGGTCACCGGGGTTCCCGTGGTGCTGTCGGAAGATACATGATCGATCGCGTACATGGTCTGCAACCGGAGTGCCAGGCCGCCCTCGTGGAGGGAGGAGGGATGCATGATTCCCGGTTACACCGTCTCCTGATCGCGGTGTCGGGTAACCCGGGCGATATAGGTCTTCGTTTCGTCGGGCAGCCGGCCGGGATTCCTCTCCACATTCCCCATGCCCCAGTTATAGGCCGCCAGGGCGACGTTCGTGTTGCCGTCGTACCGGTCCAGGAGCATCTTCAGGTACCGCGTGCCCCCCATCACATTCTGGGCGGGATCGTAGGGATCATCGACGCCGAGATCCTTCGCCGTTTCAGGCATGAGCTGCATGAGTCCCATAGCCCCCTTGGGCGATGTGGCCTGAGGATCGAAATCGCTCTCGGTCCGGATGACCGCCCGTATCAGATCGGCATCGACCCCGTGTTCCTCGGAAGAACGTTCGATAATACGGTTTATCGAATCCGAGCCCGCCGCGGGTTCCCCTCCCTGTTCCTGCGGGTGTCGGTTTATTGACGGTACGAGGTCGTGCACGTATCGGAATTCCGTCCCGCATGACCCCGGATAGATCCACCTCCCGATGCTTGTCCCGATCGAGTGGAGGTAATGGTCCCGGATCTGGTCTTCGATGACCCTGATCATGGCTTCAAGCGCACCCTTACCCAGGACCGCCGCATCCTCACGGACGATATCATTCAGGATCGTATCAAAGCTATTTCCCGAATATCCGCCGGAGGCGGTCGGATCATACCGGAACAGCAGTGTGCCGGCTCCGGAGGGGATTTTCATGGCGACCTCCCGTGAGAAAAACATTCGTACCGTCCCCTGAACCTATCAAATAGTGTGCCAGCCGATGAAATTTTCCCGTGCACAGCGCCCGGCGGTGATCATGGCACGCTCTATGCTTTTCATACCGCAAAACCCCTCGGAGATGCACGGCAGGTATGCCGGTGCCGCATCCGGCCGCCGTTCGAGCACGGCGGGACAGGCGGGGGAGGTTATGATATAATGCAGTATTATCAGTATGATGTAAAACATTGCCGGCGGGGGCTGCCTCTGCCGGGCATGGAGATTGATCGTGAGACGCAGAGAAGAGATAGGTGAGATGGTTCTCAAAAAGATGCATTCTTTGCCGATAGGTATGTAAAGATTTTCCCACTTAAGGATGGGAGAGAGAAGAAGACGAGATCACAGAAAGGATGAGGCGATATGAAGATACTGCCGTACAATATTTCAGCAAATACCGAACAGCAGAAGACCGGTGCGAACCAGGGGACCGCGGGGAACGGATTCCGCGACATCCTCGAACAGACGATCACGACATCATCGAAGCCGGAGGAAGGCACCATGACACTGCCGCCCGTACAGAACATCCCGACCATCCCCTTTGATCAGATTCAGGGTGTCGATATGGCGCAAGGCATAGGACGGGTAGAGAGGTTCCTCGATCTCCTTGAAGACTACCGCAACAAATTGGGTGATCCCGGTTCGACCCTGAAGGATTTCTCCCCTCTCGTGTCCAGCATGGAGGACGAGACAGCGAAGATCGTGTCCCTCCTGGATTCACTTCCCGACGGGGACAAACTGAAAGATATCCTTAACAGGGCAGTCGTTACCGCGACGGTTGAAGCCATCAAGTTCAACAGGGGCGACTATCTCTAGACAGGTTCTTCCCCGAGGTAATGTGTCCGCATGAGCGACGAGCCATTGTCTGACAGGTATTGTCAATGATATGACGGATCAATCCACCCCTCATCCTTCCCCGCGCGGCCGTGCGGATGCCTCCCCCATCGCCGCAAGCTTCTAAAATCAACCTTTCTCCGGACAGTTAGAGCACTTCCAAAAAAGAAACAGGAGAAAATATCTCCCCCGGCATACAAGTTGCTGTTTCTCGAGTCATATCGGATGGCGTTGTCCGGAAGGGGACAGGTGTCTCCGAAGGACCAATCGCCTGGAAAAAGGCGGAATGGAAATAGTTACATGAGTATGGATCTGACAATCCCCGGCATATGCTTTATCACCTCATCCATCCAGTTGAAGTTTAACACGGACGGATGTGCGACATGCCTTGAACCGTCACCCCCCCGCCGCATCGATGCCGGTCACATCCTTGTTCTTTCCCGGCTCCAGGCGCAGCAGCACCGCATGACGGAGATCCCGTCGATTTCTCTCTTCGACAGCCTCCCGATACCCGACGGCCTGACCGTACCGGAGATCTACGACGGGACGCAGGACCTGCACGGCAAGAAGGTCTTGATCCTGATGCTGAACGGGTGGGGGGATCTGATCCTCATCCAGCCGGCGATCCGCGCCCTGTACCGGGTGGCGGAGTCCACGGGAGAACCGCCGCGGATCACGCTGGGGTGCAACTGGATAAGGAACTTTCCCTATCCCGATGCGGAGTATGTTGAGCGTATCATTCCCAATATCCTGACGCTGGCGCAGCTGCGTTCCTTCGATGTCTTGGTCAATCTGCTGCCGGTCAACCACCAGCGGACGGCCACGCGCTCCATGCGGGACCTCTGTCTCGACATCCTCCACCTCGGTCCCGGATCGGGGGGGAACGATCCCCCTGAGATACACCCCGATCCCGAACGGCTCTCGAGGGTCAGGCCGGTCCTCGAGCGGATCCGCCGCAAGACAGGCAAAAGGCTGCTCTATCTCAACTGGAAGTCGCGATTCCCTCACAAGAACGCTCCGCCGTCTTTGTTGTTTCAGGTCGCGGACAGGCTGCAGGACACCTGCCAGGCTGTTGTACTGAAGGATGGAGATGTTTCAACGGTGATGCAACAAGAGATCGATGCCTTCGAAGCGCCGATCATGAACCTCTCCCATCTGATCCACGATTACCATGACACGGTCGCGGCCCTGTCGCTGGTCGACGCCTTCGTCTCCGTGGATACGGGTATCGTTCATGCCGCGGGCGCCATGGGGATCCCCGGGGTTGCGCTCTTCGGACCCTTTCCGCCGGAGACCCACGTCGCCGACTACCCATCCGTTGTGCCGGTGAGGGCCGGTTTCCGGGGAAAGGTATGCGACGGGCCCTGCCTGGAGACGCACCGGGGGTGTGCCGAGGTGGGGTATTCGCCCGATGCAATCAGCCCCTGCTTCGAGGCGATCGATGCGGGCGATGTGCTGGCGGCTCTCGAGGCAAGCATGCACCGCCGGACGGGAGATGCCCGAGCGGCTGCTTCTCCAGGAAACCGGACGGAAATGATGTCTCCAGAAACGAGGCGGACTTAGGATGGCTGAACAATACTGCATATGGGTGGTCAGCCCCCCGGGATATAACCACAGCCATGCCTTCGATGAGATCGCCCTCGGTCTGCAGTGTGCCTTCCGCGAACTGGGGTACGAGGCACCCGCCGTCCGCGCTGTGGACGAGATCGAAGGTCGTCCGATCGTCCTGGGGTGCAACCTGATTCCCCATCTGGGAGCCCTTCGCATTCCGGAAGGGGCCGTCATGTACAACCTCGAGCAGATTCAGCCCTCCTCGCCATGGATGACCCCGAGGTACATCGACCTGCTCCGTTCCTACGAGGTGTGGGATTACAGCAGGAAGAACATGGAGGAATTGGCCCGGTTCGGCGTGGAGGAGGTACGCTTCTGCGGTATCGGCTATGTCCCGGAGCTGACG